>QKCF01000356.1 GCA_003246935.1 Sunxiuqinia sp.
CTGAAAGGCCCAAGCCCAGTAATCAACACCAACGCCGGGGTTAAACTCCTTTTCGAAAAGCGGAGCTAAACCAGTCCAACCGGTATTGGCAAACTCACCAACTCCCAGCGAGATCATCATCAATCCGGCACCAGCCACTGTCAGGTAAAAACTCACCGAGTTCATCACAGGGAAGGCCACATCGCGTGCACCGATTTGCAACGGAATGATAATATTCATTAAGCCGATAACAAACGGCATGGCTACAAAAATAATCATGATTGTACCGTGTGCACCAAACACCTGGTCGAAGTGATGCGAAGTCAAATACCCTTCGTTTCCACCAGCAGCAATTGCCTGTTGTGCACGCATCATCACGGCATCGGCAAAACCACGTAACAACATCACTGAAGCCAGGATGATGTACATGATTCCGATCTTTTTGTGATCGACCGTGGTGAACCATTCTTTCCAAAGGTATCCCCACCATTTTTTATAGGTTACAAAGCCAAGCAACACAATCCCGATAAGGGTTGAGCTACTGATGGCCCCCATAATGATGGGGTCGTGGAGCGGCAAATCCGACCAACTTAACTTTCCTAACATATATTTATTCCTCCAATTTTACAGCGTTACTATTGCATTGTTCCATGTCCGTGCATGTGCATATGACCAGATGGTTCAGTTCCGTGTTTCATTTCCATCTCGCCATGCTCCGGCATGTGCATCCATTGCATATTTTCCATCAGAACAGTATCGAACAAATTCGGATCAACCGAAGAAAAACTCGTTACCGGATGATTCACGTTAAACATCATATTGATGTGCTTAAAGCGATCAACTGTCAACGTATCGTTTGCCTCTTTTACTCCCGTCAACCAATTTTCGAAACCTTCATTGGTTGTCGAAATAGCTTTGAAGTGCATACCCGCGTAACCATTACCACTGTATTCCATGTTTTGGCCACGGAAAACACCAACCTCGTCCGCCATCAAATGCAACTTGGTCTGCATACCGGCCATCACATACATTTGGCTTCCCAAAGCCGGAATAAAAAATGAAGCCATAACTGACCCCGAAGTAAAACGGAAATTCAGCGGTGTATTCACCGGGAAAACCAGTTGGTTCGCACAAGCTACTTTGAGCTCCGGATAAACGAAAATCCAATCGCTGTCGGTTGAAATTACATCAATCTCCAGTGCTTTGTTTTCCGACTCCAATGGTTTGTAAGGATTCAACTCGTGGGTGCTCACCCAAGTGATGTAACCTAAAACCGCAATAATCAGGATTGGAACTCCCCAAACAACTGCTTCAATGGCGTTCGAGTGTGTCCATTTCGGTTTGTAAGTTGCTTTTTTGTTCGATGCCCGATAGCGAATCGAGAACCACGCAACCATTACAAAAACGGGTAATACAACGATCAGCATCAGTAAAAATGCGATCTTAATTAAACTGGCCTCGTGATCTCCAACAGGGCCTTTCGGGTCAAGGACAATCAAATCCTTACAACTTGCAAGAAAGACAGTCATCAGGAATAGCGCCATTCCTTTTAAAATTTGAATCCCTTTCTTTTTAATCGATGAGCTCATATTCATTGTCAAAATCAAATAATCATTTCTTCTTTAGTCTGACTAAAACCATCCAAACAACTTCCCCAGTTCAGGCCAGGAACAACAAAAGCCCCCAAAACAAAAGCATACCTGCTCTGTCAACATTACTAAAGCGCCCAAAATTGGAATCGTTCGTTTAGTTTGTTTAGTCAAAGTTGCCGGGGATATTTAATGGCAATACCTTTTCTCTTTGTCATTCCAATATCCATACTTGTGCAACAACAAGACCATTCAACAAATAAAAATTTGAAAAGTTGGATAGTTTTAAAAGATTTAAGAATCTTTTGATATTACAACCCGATCAACCATCTATATACAACTAATATAAAGCAAGATAGATCAAATTATCAGCCCTCTATTTTTTCCGAAAAATGCAAAAAATCCAACCAAAGATAATAAGCCAATGATCTATTAAACACAAAAGCTATTTATGAAAACAGGGAAGCTTTTTGCCTCCCTGATTGTTGTTGAACCCTTCCTTTTTTTAATGAAAAGGGAATGAAAAAGAATCATTCCCCAAATCATAAAAACAAACTATCTGATCTATCTGCAATGTCTGTTTTATTCGCCTCCGCCGTCGATCGTTTTTATACTTCCGTCTTCGTTATATTCCAACTCGACAACTTTCAAGCTGCGCAGCCATGTTTTTCCGCCGGATGGTACACAGTCGTGATGAAACAGGTACCATTTCCCTTTGAATTCGACAATACAATGATGCGTGGTCCATCCTACCACCGGAGTTAGAATCACACCTTGGTAGGTGAACGGTCCATAAGGGTTGTCGCCCACCGCATAACACAATTTATGCGTATCGCCGGTTGAGTAGGAGAAGTAATATTTACCCTGATATTTATGCATCCAGGAAGCTTCGAAGAAACGACGATCGTTGTCGCCTGCTTTGATCACATCCCCTTTTTCATCTAAAATGACTAGGGCACGTGGCTCTTCTCCGAATTCCATCATGTCATCGCGAAGCTTTACCACTCGCGAAGGCAGTGCCGGTTCATCATCGGCTGGAAAAGCAGCACATTCCAGCGCTTTGTTGTTACGATAACGCTGCAATTGGCCGCCCCACAAACCACCAAAATACATGAAGTGAGAACCGTCATCATCGCAAAAAACGCAGGGGTCGATCGAGTAGCTACCTTTCATTGGTGCATCTTCCGGAGTGAAAGGCCCTTCCGGCTTGTCACTTGTTGCCACACCGATGCAGAAAATATCGGTTTGGTCCTTCAGCGGGAAATAGATGTAATACTTACCATCTTTGTAAGCAGCATCGCAATCCCAAAGCTGACGCCCAGCCCAAGGGATGTCTTTCACTGCCAGCCCTACACCATGGTCAGTCACTTCTCCTTCAATCTCATCCATTGAAAAGATGTGGTAATCGCGCATATCGAAGTGATCACCATTGTCGTTTTCCGGAATGCCCGACTCAACATCGTGAGAAGGGTAGATATACAGTTTACCATTGAATACATGTACGGCAGGGTCTGCAGTGTACAAATGCGGAACGAGGTATCTTGCTTTTTTCATTTTTATATGCTTTTCTATGATTAATTCTCTTGTGTCAACTCTATAATCTTTGCAACCACCTGTTTCGGTTGGTTATTACGATCAAACAACAGCGGGTAGTCTGTCCGCCCTTCGATTGGCCAATAGTTTCGCCAACTTTGAGCATCATTCACACCCCACTGTGTTACGCGCGAAATCACATCCTGATGCTTCAGGAACAGCTTAAAAAAGTCGAGGTAGCGCTTTTCAAACTGAACATTCACTGAATCAGGTAATCCGTTTTTATACGGATCCATTTTTTGCTGATAGTCGAAGCTGGTTGAAACTTCAGCTCCTACGTTCATATCGGGGAAAGGCAACAAAGTCAGGTCCAACTCTGTAATCATCACTTTTACACCTAGCGCACCAAATGCTTCAATACTCTTCTCAAACTCTTTGATATCCGGCTGCCCCAATCCGATATGTGTCTGCATACCAATTCCATCAATCCGAACACCTTCCTGCTGCAACTTCTTGACCATAGCAACCACACCTTCCCGTTTACCGGGATTCGCCATCGAGTAGTCATTGTAGTACAACTCCGCATCAGGATCGGCTTCGTG
>QKCF01000175.1 GCA_003246935.1 Sunxiuqinia sp.
CCTGAATCAATTTTCCTATGATTAACGGCAGGTAAGTTAATATAAAAAATCAAGGAACGAATTAAGCTTTGACAACCAAAATACAATAACCTAATAGATACAAAAAAACCAGAGCTCAACAATGAACTGGGTATTTCACACACGATTATCTTCATCTAAGAAATGAAATATACAGCTATCGTCTTCATTCTTTATAAAAACCCGATCCTGTATTAAACTCACGCCGAAAATTATGACGCAGCATAAAGCACATCTGATTCTCACTTAATTCAAAATAGCAGAGGCCCCTACAATAGCAAGGGTCATTAAAGAACAACGATTTCTAAAATGGAAAATCTTCTTCAATTTCGATTTCGGCTTTCTTCTGTTTGGGCGGTTTAGCCTCCTGATGCTGATCATGTCCGTCAACGAAGATTGCTTTAAACGGCGTTACCGGGCAAGCGTACTCACAAGCACCACAACCAACGCAGATCTCTTCATCAACCTCAGGAATCACCAGTTTACCTTTATATGGAATCATATTCACAGCCTTTGTCGGGCAGTGTTCGCTACAGGCTCCGCAATCGGTTCCATGGGTTTCAACCACGCAGTTGGCCTTAATAAATTTGGCCACACCGACCTGGGTTTTCTTTTTCTGCTCAACACTCAGCTTGAAGATAGCGCCGGCCGGACAAACATCACCGCAAACAGTACACTCATAATTACATAAGCCACTGTTGAAATCCATAAACGGCTGCATCATCCCCGAAAAACCATATTCCCACAAAGCAGGTTGCAACACATTGTTTGGACAAGCGGTAACACACAAAGAGCATCCGGTACAAGTTGAATTGAAATGGCCGTGCGCCTCGGAGCCGGGAGGCGAAGCATGATGTTTCCGGTTTAGCGGTGTCAGCCCTTTGTTACTTTTTACAGGTTCTGCTTTTACCCGCGCATAGGCCGCTGTCATCAAGGCAGAACTCGTGAGTGTCTTTTTGAATAAATCTCTTCTGGACCAATCAACGGATTTTACTTCTGCTCTCTGTAATTTCAACGATCCTTTCTGAAATGAAATAGCATCGAATTTACATACGTCCAGACAATTGAAGCAAGCAACACAACGCGATGCATCAACTACCTTGCTCTTGCTGTCGATACATTCCGCTTTGCATACTTTGGCACATTTTCCGCAGCTTGTACACGAATCGGCTAAACGAACTTTAAAAATTGAAATGCGGGAAATCAGTCCCAGAAAAGTTCCCACCGGACAAACCGAATTACAATACAAACGCCCGCGACGAATAGACAGCACTGCCACAAAAGCCAAAAATCCCAGTGTCCAGATTAAGACAGGCCAATGCACCAAAGGCAGTTTAACGCGATAAATGCTATATATTTCAAAATGATTTAAAACAATTGCCAGCAGGTTATTGGCAAGAATGACCACCGGCTGAACCAAATAACTAAATATTCGCCCGAAAATACTGTACGGATCCAACAGGTTCAGCAAAACGGCCGATCCACCAACAAAAACAAGGGTGGCTAAGACCAGCAATACATAGCGAATGATATTTAAAGGCTTCCGATATTGAAGTTTCACATTGAGCTTAAACTTCTTTCCCAGCCTCGCAAATATATCCTGCAAAATCCCCAGCGGACACAGAAAGCTGCAATAGGTCCGCCCTGTCAAAACAGTTAAAACGACCAGCAAAACAAGCACGGTTGATGCCACCAAGCCCACCCGCATCACTCGTAGGATGGAAGGTAACAATTGTGTTTCTGCCATCAAGTTGTCAAAAACGTCCGGCATAAATCCCCTAAAATCAACAAATAACAGCGCAAATAGCAGTCCGACCAAAATGGCAACGAGAACCCGAATTTTTTTCAACATACTAACCGACTATAGCTTTATGCGACGAATATTCAGTTCATCCAGGTTCATATTTCCCAAGCCCATTTCGTAAGCTGCTTTAATGTGACCGATATCTTCCGGGTTCCGGTTCAGGAATTTCACTGAAGCGGCATCGGCAGCCACAATATCTGTCGAAATAATCTGTGCCTGCAATTGGACAACATCGTCAATAGAAACACCTACAGGACCATTCTGTGTCATCGCATTGTAGGCGTCAATCACATTTAAATCCGGCTTGCGATACAACAAAAAGTCGGCAATACACTGGTTCAAATCATTTTTGTGATAATAGCCGCGATCCCAGACCACACCCATCAGGTTTTTCATACCCAGCGAAACATGGGTCGAACTATGATGCTTTAAGGTTGGCACATTGATAAACACATCGGCTTCCATCAGCAGCTCGTGTACCTTGGTCGATTTCAGTTTCTTTCCACCAGCTACGTCAACCGACTGGTAGTAACTTTCGTTATTGCCCGGCACCACTTTAGCGCCGGCATCTTTGGCCGCTTTTTCGATACCACTATTCGAATAACACTTGGTCCACTCGTGGCAGGTATGATCGAACACATACACCTCTTTCGCCCCGGCCGTAAAACACTGCTCAATAATGCGTTTTACCAGCAAAGGGTTTGTATTTGCACCAAATTCAGGCGCTTTATTCCAGCCAATATTCGGTTTTACAACCACCTTTTGGCCTTTTTTCACAAACTGCGTCATTCCGCCCAAGGCAGCAATTCCCTGATCAAACATAGCTTCAGGAGATCCACCGCGTAAGGCAACCAAGTCAACTGGCAGCCCCGCTCCGTTAGCTAAAAGCTTGCCGTATCCGCCAGCCGACAGGGCTGCTCCTGTCAGTATTCCTGCTTTTAATCCCCGATCGATAAATTCACGTCTTTTCATATGGTTCCGTTTTACTGATCAATTGCCCTTTAAAGCTAAGAAAACTTATCGTGAATATGGAATAATCAAGTGCGGCAATAAACAGGAATACACTATTTTAGAATGATTTCAGATAGCCGTCATTCCACCAAAACCTCATCAATAAACATCCAGGAATTCGTTCCCTTAAACAGATAGCCCTCGGGGATTTGACCAAAAGTTTGAATTTCCAGTTTCAAATAGCGAGTAGAAGTTGAAAGACCTCCAACTTTTACCGGGTACAAATACGGTTCGCCTCGTTTGGAGATTTCCTTCACTTGGGTATCTTTTAGTAAGCTATAATCAATCCCGTTATCTGATGCATAGACCTTGACCTTGCGAGGAAGGAAAATTCCACTATTGGCATCACTCAAGCAATTGAGATCTATAGAACTTACTTTTTGCTCACCTCCCAAATCTATAACAAACATAACAACCGAATCCAGGTAGCCCATCCAGTTCGGATTTTTAAAGGAAGTCGTCCCCAATTTTCCGTCAGTTAGCGATGACAATCCTTGCGCAGTATATTGTTCATGTGGCTGAGTTCCTTCCGCCACCGGCTTGTTCAATGCTTTATTGATGGGAACAAAAATCTGCCCAACAGCCAACGTTTCATTGTTCTTCTTCACCATCGCTTTTACCACCGTAGGATTTGTTACGGCAAAAGGAGCTTTGTATTTGTTTGCACGCTTGCTGCCTGACAGACTGTAGTACAAATTCACATCCTGAATATTGGTTTTAATAGCAACCAAAGCACTGTTATCCGGCTGAATGCTATAACTCAGGTTCGGTTCCTGGCTCACATTTACCTCATCGAACCAGGCTACCCCCTGCCCGATCAAATCCAGGTTTAATATGGCATTGGTACTGGTTGTGTCCGATTTAAA
>QKCF01000412.1 GCA_003246935.1 Sunxiuqinia sp.
CTTCAAGACCAGGTACAGGTCTTACAAACCGGTTGTTTTGGTTTCTGTGAAAAAGGACCAATTGTCAAAATTCAACCCGACAATACCTTCTACGTTTCCGTTGAACCGAAAGACGCAATCGAAATTGTGGACGAACATATTCTGAAAGGGCGTAAAGTTGAGCACCTCTTGTTTATTGATCCGAAAAATGAAAAGCGGATTGATGACAGTAAGCACATGGACTTCTATAAAAAGCAGGTTCGTATTGCTCTTCGCAACTGCGGCTTCATTAACCCTGAAAACATCGACGAGTACATTGGTAACGAAGGTTATGCAGCTCTTGGTACTTGTTTAGAAAAATACACACCATCTGATGTCATCGATATTATCAAAAAATCAGGCATTCGCGGTCGCGGTGGTGGCGGATTCCCCACTGGTCTGAAGTGGGAAATCACTAAAAAAGTTGAAGCGGACCAGAAATACGTCGTTTGTAATGCCGACGAAGGAGACCCAGGGGCTTTTATGGATCGCTCGATTCTGGAAGGAGACCCTCATTCGGTGATTGAGGCAATGGCCATTTGTGGTTATTGCATTGGTGCATCAAAAGGATTAGTTTACATCCGTGCCGAATATCCACTGGCAATTAAGCGTCTAAAAGTTGCTTTGGAGCAAGCTAGGGATTATGGTTTGCTGGGTAAAGATATCATGGGATCCGGTTTCAACTTCGAAATTGAAATTCGCTACGGAGCCGGAGCCTTCGTTTGTGGTGAAGAAACTGCGCTGATCCACTCCATGGAAGGGCTGCGCGGAGAGCCAACGTTTAAACCACCGTTCCCTTCTGAATCGGGCTATATGGGCAAGCCAACCAACGTAAATAACGTTGAAACCTTTGCCAATATTCCGCCAATTATCAACAAAGGAGCTGAATGGTTTGCTGCTATTGGTACTGAAAAATCGAAAGGTACAAAAGTATTCGCCCTTGCAGGAAAAATCAACAATGTGGGGCTGATTGAAGTGCCCATGGGAATCACCCTGCGCGAAGTGATTTACGACATCGGCGGTGGTATCAAGGACAGCAAAGAGTTTAAAGCCGTTCAAACAGGTGGTCCTTCAGGTGGTTGCCTTACCAAAGATTTCCTCGATACACCAATCGATTACGACAACTTATTGGCTGCAGGATCCATGATGGGATCAGGTGGTATGATCGTGATGGACGAAGATGACTGTATGGTTTCCATAGCCAAGTTCTACCTCGAATTTACGCTGGATGAATCCTGCGGAAAATGTACTCCTTGCCGTATTGGGAATAAACGTCTTTATGAAATTCTGGATAAAATCAGCCAAGGAAAAGGCACCAAGGAAGACATCGACAAATTGCGTATGCTGAGCAACGTAATTAAAGACTCCAGTTTATGTGGTTTGGGACAAACTTCTCCCAACCCGGTATTATCGACACTCGATCATTTTATGGATGAATATTTAAGCCATGTTGAAGATCACAAATGTCCGGCAGGGCAATGTAAAGCACTACTGCACTACCACATTGATGAAGAAAAATGTACCGGTTGTACACTCTGTTTCCGTAATTGCCCGGTAGGAGCGATCTCCGGAGAAAAACGAGGTCCACACTACATCGACCAGTCGCTCTGTATCAAATGTGGTATATGTCTGGATAAATGTAAGTTTGACGCGGTAAAGATCGCATAACAAGGAGGAATGAACATGGAAAAAATAAAATTAAATATCGACCATAAAAACATCGAAGTTCCAAAGGGGACGACGATCCTTGATGCAGCTGCTCAAGTCGGGATTGACATTCCGACACTATGCCACATGAAGCTGCATGACATGAACATTGAAAATAAACCGGGAGGCTGCCGGGTTTGCGTTGTGGAAGTAAAAGGCCGCCGAAACCTGGCTCCGGCATGCTGTACCGAAGTAGCCGAAGACATGGAAATCAGCACCCATTCTATGAGAGCAGTGAATGCTCGTCGCACTTTGCTTGAACTGATTTTATCGGATCACCCGGCAGATTGTCTGGTATGTGCTAAATCGGGTAATTGCGAGCTGCAGGACATGGCTCAACAAATGGGCATCCGCGAGATCCACTACCAAGGAGATCAAACTCATTACCGTGAGGATACTTCTCCTGCTATTATCCGTGAAATGGACAAGTGTATTCGCTGTAAACGCTGCGAAACCATGTGTAACAACGTACAGACTGTAGGAGTGCTATCAACCATTAACAGGGGGTTTGAAGCGGTTGTATCACCAGCCTTCGAGATGAACCTTGACCATTCGGTATGTACCTACTGCGGACAGTGTGTTGCCGTATGTCCAACCGGTGCCTTAACCGAAGTTGATGAAACCGGTGCTGTGATCCGTGCGCTATCTGATCCTTCAAAAACAGTGATTGTACAAACAGCACCTGCTGTTCGTGCTGCATTAGGTGAAGAGTTTGATATGGAAGCAGGAACACTGGTAACAGGCAAAATGGCTGCAGCCCTCCGCCGCCTCGGCTTCGACTATGTTTTTGATACCGATTTTGCTGCCGACCTCACCATCATGGAAGAAGGTACAGAATTGTTGAGTCGACTGGAGAAATATTTGGCCGGAGATAAGGACGTAAAAATGCCAATCTTAACATCATGCTGCCCTGCCTGGGTAAAATTCTTCGAACATCAATTTCCGGAGTTAAAAGACATTCCGTCAACAGCACGTTCGCCTCAGCAAATGTTTGGAGCAATCGCTAAAACTTATTTTGCTGACAAAATTGGCGTGAAACGAGAAGATTTGGTCGTTGTATCCATTATGCCATGTGTGGCTAAAAAATACGAAAGCAGCCGCGATGAGTTTGCCGTTGAGGGGAATCCAGACGTTGACTACGCTTTAACCACACGCGAACTGGCTTCATTAATCAACTTGTCAAACATCGATTTTAAATCGCTGCCGGAGGAAGATTTCGATAACCCGCTCGGTGAATCAACCGGAGCCGCTGTAATCTTTGGGACAACCGGAGGTGTAATTGAAGCTGCAGTGCGTACTGCATACGAAATTCAAACCGGCAAGTCGTTACCCCGTCTCGACTTCGAAGAACTGCGTGGCATGGAAGGCCTTCGGAAAGCAACGATCGACTTCGACGGTACACCGATCAACATCGGTATCGCTCATGGACTTGGGAATGCCCGCCAGTTGCTGGAAGAAATCAAAGCCGGGGTGAGTGAATTCCATGCTATTGAAATCATGTCGTGCCCGGGTGGATGCATTGGTGGAGGAGGCCAGCCATACCACCATGGGGATGTTGAAATTCTTAAAAAACGGCAAAAAGCCATTTACTCTGAAGACAAAAGCAAGGTACTTCGCAAATCACACGAGAACCCCTACATCACAAAACTTTACAATGAGTTTTTGGGGGCACCAATGAGTGATAAAGCGCATCACTTGCTACATACAAAGTACTTCGACAGAAGCTAAAAAGAGTACTTTGTGACTTTAGATTATAGACTTTCAACAAAGTAAAAACACAAAAGATGACTAAAATAAAATTAGCAGATAAAACCATTGAACTGATCAAATCAGTGTGTGCTCAGTTCAATAATGAAGAGTCGGAATTAATAAACGTACTTCATCAAGTTCAGAGTAAACTGGGATACTTGCCTGCAGAAGTGCAGGAAGTAATTGCCAAGGAACTGGATATGTCGGTAGCCAAAGTTTACGGACGGCGTAGTAACCTTCTACTCTTTCTTCACGATGTTACCTCAGGGACAATTTCCCATTTCAATCTGCATGGGAACAGCCTGTTATGTGCGTGGTGGCGAGAAGGTTTTACAGGAATTTAAACGCCACTTGGGAATCGAGGTAGGACAAACCACTGCCGACGGTAAATTCTCACTAAGCTGCCTACGCTGTGTAGGCGCCTGTGGGCTGGCACCTGTGGTGTTGGTTGGGGAGAAAGTTTACGGACGCGTTTCACCGCAACAAGTGAGTAAAATTATTGCCGAGTATCAGGAAGGCTGTGTCAATGCAGAAACTGTATAGTAAAATTTGCATTATCCAAACGCGAGAAATAAAAAAGAAGGGCTAACTCCATGTGGAGAAAGCCCTTTCTTAAACCCTAAAATTGAAAAGTGCTTATTTTTTCAGCATGATATTGAGCACCATTTTATCGGTCTCACTCATGCCTTCGGAACCAATATCACTTAAATTATTGATGGTTTTGTCCACATCTTCATCTGCAATCCCCTCCAACGAACTAACAACTTTGTTATCCATTGCCATCATCGCAGAAAAAGTAGCTGACGAAACCGAACTGGAAACTTTCAACGCACAACTAGGCTTGGCGCCATCGCAAAGCATGCCGGCAATATTTCCGATCATATTTTTAACAGAATAGGCAACCTGATCGCGATTTCCCCCCATCAGATGCGTGATACCGCAAGCAGCACCAATACCAGCCACGGTTACACCGCACAAGGCTGACAAGCGGCCCAAGCGACGTTTGATGTAAATAACCATCAAGTGGCTCAGGACCAATGCACGTACCAGATCATCTTCCGGTTTCTTCATTTCCTCTGCAAAAACAACCACCGGCAAAGTACAGGTAATTCCCTGGTTTCCACTACCAGAGTTACTCATTACCGGCACCATCGCTCCTGCCATACGCACATCGCAAGCCGAAGCAGTTACAGCTACCAAACGATTATAAATACTGTTACCCATCACATGTCTAAAGGCTTCATTCTCTATAACCCGAGCCACGGAGTGCCCAAACGAACCTTTCTTCGACTCCTCTGCTGCCATCTTGTTCAACCGCGCAGCCTCAAGCATAAAATGCAGATCATCCACTGGTGTTTCCATGGCAAAGTCGTATATTCTGTTAAAGTCTAACTTTACTTCACTACTCTCACCTTGCTGAAAATTTCCACTGGAAAACTCATCATGAAGTACTTCTCCATTCGCCTCTACGTACACAATATTATTGTGACTGCCACAAATAATTGCTTTCGAGCTATTGTTCTCTCCGAAACAACGAGCTTCTATATACAGTTTATCAGGGGTATCCTCCTTCAGTTCAACCAATGTCCGCTTCTCTTCGACAATCTTGCGGGCTTCCTCCAATGCATCCGGATTCATATCCTTCAGCACCTCCAAACCGTATTCCGATTTACCCACCACCATTCCCAATGCTATCGCAATTGGCAAGCCAATCATGCCTGTTCCTGGAATTCCAACTCCCATCGAGTTTTTTAAAATATTCCGGCTCAAATATAGCTCCGCTCTCAACGGTGTTTCGCCTAACACCTCTTTTGCCTTTGCAACGGATAGAGCAACGGCGATAGGTTCAGTACATCCAATCGCAGGAACAACCTCTCGCTTAATCAAACACAAAATCGAGTCAATTTCTTCTCTTTTCATTTTCGCCCTACATTAATTTTGAACAACAATGGATAAGTAACAAAAGAGTGAATTAATTACAACGTAAATTCATGATTTATGTTAGGGTTTTCAAAAACGGTACTTATAGCTGAAAGGTTTTGACACTGAACAACCTTAAAGTCATCAACCTACTTCTTCCAATATCACATCGCGTATCTCTATAAAGTTCCTTTCCAACAACAGCATATTATCGATGAAAAAATTATAGATATCCGGCCATTGATTTTGTCGGTGAATATCGACTTCTGATTTTCGAATAAAAACACGGCTCACATCTTCTCCTTCAGGCAGCGTGTAACAAAGTTCCCATTCCAATCCGTTTTCAAATCCTTCTTCGATGATCACCCGATACTTTTCAAGCGTTTCATATAGTTGTATCCTCCTATCTTCGCTCTTTGCATTTATCTCAATCATAACAAAGGCTTCAGCTCTGTCTATTTCAAACTTAAGATCGAGCCCCCCTATTTTTGTATCGTACAGCATCCATTTCTTTTTACGCCACTGCAATTCAGGAACAATTTCGCATCGTTTGGCGAACATGATCCAAAAGTCTTTCCTTATTTTTTTTGCTTCTTCCCGGGTATACATCTTCGATTTTTCCGATTAATCCCCAAAAATACACCGATAAACGCATTTTTAAAATGCTTCGTCTATTTCTTACCAATAAGACCGTCAATATCGTTTATACTTATAATGTGTGCGCAAAACACAAGAGCAATAAACAGGACTTAGTTTTTTTAAGACTTTGTAATTTGGGGATGCATGCTTCGCCGCAAATTTGGTTTAAAAACGAAAAGTTTTAGAGCTGAAGTAAATGCAGGAAGCTGGATCACCGAAATAGCAAGTTAAACAATTTTCCAGGCCGAGAGGCCAAATTCTTATCTCAACTTAGTGTTCAAATACCCGACAGTTCTCTACGTCGGGTTTTTGAATATTTAGCCATTTGGTTTGTCGTTATAGGCAACCCAAATTACCAATGAAACAATTACTGGCTGGCATCATAATACTTGCAATTCTCTGTCACAGCATGTCATTTGCAGTGGTTTTTGTTTCATTTAAGATCAATCAGGATTACATTGCCAAAACTTTTTGTATTAACCGTGACAATCCGGAATCGAATTGATGTTGTTAACTTAAAAGCAAGCTATACCCTTACTCCTAAGATCAGTTTAAGTGGAGGAGTCAATAACTTGTTGGATGAAGCATACTACGAGCATCTCAGTCGCAACATCAACGGCTCAGCACGTCCTCTTTATTCTCCAGGACGAAGTTTCTATGTAAGCCTGGCTTTCAATTTTCTGTAAACACGATTAAAATTGATATCTCACCAGAAATAGATTTTCAACACCGCTCTCCTTTCGGAAGCGGCTTTTCAAATTTATTTTGTATTCAGAATTACTTCTTGTATACTTTTTTGTATCCGTAGATTGCTGAAGCACCCAATTCTTCTTCGATACGAAGTAATTGGTTGTATTTAGCCATACGGTCAGAACGGCTCAATGAACCAGTTTTGATTTGACCTGAGTTTGTAGCTACAGCGATGTCAGCGATAGTTGAATCTTCAGTTTCACCTGAACGGTGAGAAGTTACTGAAGTGTAACCAGCGCGGTGTGCCATTTCGATAGCATCCAAAGTTTCAGTCAAAGTACCGATTTGGTTTACTTTGATAAGGATTGAGTTAGCAGCACCCAATTCGATACCTTTTTTCAGGTATTCAACGTTAGTTACGAACAAGTCGTCACCAACCAATTGGCATTTGTCACCCAATTTAGCGTTCAAAGCAACCCATCCGTCCCAGTCGCCTTCATCCATACCATCTTC
>QKCF01000274.1 GCA_003246935.1 Sunxiuqinia sp.
GAACGGAATAAAAACAGCATGACAAAGAAAACGCCCAAGGTTAAAGCCACAGCACGCATGACTAATCCGGGATACTGAACTTCAAAAAAGGCAGAAATTCCACCTAAAAATAAGCCCTCGAAAACAGCGTACAAGGGAGCAGTTATGTGCGAACTTTGCGGACGGAAGGTAGTCACCAAGGCCGTTATAAAACCACCAATTCCACCGCCAATCAACCAAAGAGAAACAGCCGAGAAGGCAGTCTCCGGAGTTGAATAATCATACGCACCGAAAAATTTGCGCCATGTAAACAAGGCCGCAAACGTAACGATTAATAACATCAGCCCGGTTTTATTCATTGTACCGTTTACAGTCATAACACCTGTATCTGAGATGTTGCCTAAACGGCTAAAAACTGCGTTTCCGAAAACCGGATTAGATGATTTAGTAAAATTCATATGCTAACAATTTAATTTTCGTGGATAGTAACAATAAAAACAATGCCAAAGACATCGACCATCGCTGAAACCTGCCGAAATAGCAGACCGATCTAACATCTTTTAACGTTACTGACAAAAGGAAATATCCGGAAAGTGCGTTACGCCAAATCTTGCTTTAAGTCGGCAATATCCTCCAGCAACACGGTTGCCATATTTTTAGCTTGCTCTTCTTCCATTTCCTTTACTTCGAGCAAAAATGCCTCACATGTTTTGCAAAGGTCAGGATCACGATTGATCAAGGCTGTCATGGTTCGGTAAAACACTTGCCCTAATTGCGGATCTTTAGCTAACGGAGCCATAACCGAAAAGAATGGTTCGAACATTTCGTTGATCGCCTTTTTATCGACCATCGCTAAACGACCAATCATTTGCAAGCCGGCATAGTGCACCAGGTATAAAGCCTTTACAAAAGCAAACTTCGAATGAACGAATAAATTCGCCACCAATTGCTCAATCAATTCAACCGTTTCGGTGCTCTTCGTCCAGTAATCCATTTGCTCTTCACTCATTTCGTCTGGCACGTCGATCATACTCGCAACAATCATCGTCTCCCGCCAACCTTTGTTCCAAAGCTTCAATGCCAACAAGTGGTTCTTATCGTAATCTTTTGCTAATTCGCGCAAATGAATGATGGAAGCCCCCCAGTTGATTTTATAATTCACACCCATCTTTTTCATCAACGCTACCGTTTCGCCATTTTTACGCAAGCGAATCTTGGCTAGTATTTCCTTAAATTGCTTTTCCGTTGCCGGATCGTCTAATAGAATATCCATATCAATATATTACAACCTCAACGAGGTAAAATAAGAGCAGCAAAAGTAACGAATAAATCAGGTGGCTGGAAATGTTTTGATACTTTGACAATGAGATGTTCAAGTTACTATAAACCAAGTAAGAGAGCATCAATTTTTCGGAGAGGTAAGCAATAACGGTGGCCCATGCCACACCGTCAACTCCCCAATACCGAACAAGAATGAGGCTTAAGAGGACATTCAAGACCAACTCGAAAACAGAAACGACCAAAATAAAACCCGTCTTTTTAAGACCAATCAAAATGGTCTGCGGGAAAAGCAGCCGACTTACAATTAGCAACAAATAAACGTTAAATACGGTTGCACTCTCTGCAAAGCTGGCATTAAACACAACCGGGAAAAGCCAATGCGTACAAATCAGCAATAAAGCAGATAACGGGAACAAATAATTCGCCATCCTTGACGATACTTTTCGTATCTGCTCCAAGCCCGTCTCAACCCCTCCACCATTGGCAAACACGGGCAATACGGCATTACTGAATGCATTTGCCAACAGGGATACCAACGGCAATTCCCGGGCTCCGTATCGAAAAACAGCAAACATCTGCTCGTCGTAACGCGACCTGATGATGAAGCCATCAACATATTGCGCAGAGCCACTCACCAGAGCAGAGAAAATCAAGGGATATGAAACCCGGATATGTTCCTTTTGGTATTCGGAAGAATAACGGAACGGCAATTGGCGTAATACCACCAACCACAAAGCTAAATATCGAATAAAAGCCCAAAGTACCAATCCATAAATACAACCGGTAAGACCAAGATTGAGAAAGATTGGGAGCAGTACAAATAACATCAGTAATAAATAACTGAGGATACTGAAAGCAACGATCGCTTTTCCCCTTTTTTGAACAAGCAGATAATATTCTGTCAATCCGGCAGGGCACGAAAAAAACAAATACAGCGATAACATCCACAGCTGACTGCTTGATTCGCGACTTACCATATCATCAAACCAGGCAGTCACCCCTAGAAAAACAACAAAAGCAGCAAGGACTGCCAACGAGCTCAACAACAAAAACGCATTAAAAAACCCGATGCGCTGTTGTTCTTCGTTCGCATACAACGGCAACAGTCCCCGAATCAAGCCATTCACCCAAAAGAAACTAACGCTGCCAGCCAAGAACAAAAATTGCTCATACATCCCTATAGCCTCCAGCCCCAGCGTACTTTTCGCCATAACAATACCGATCAGGATCATGCTACCATAGCGCATCAACTGATAGATTTGCATTGCCGATATGGTTGTAAGGTTGAGCTTCATATTTCAAAACTAAACTTTAACCATTTCTCCACCAACACAAAATGCGAATAAACTAAACAGAAAGAGAGATGCTACTTCTTAAAGATGAAGTAAACCGCAAGGACGAGAAATATAAATCCCACCAAGTGATTCCAGCGGAAGCTCTCGTTTCGGAAAAGCAGTATTGTAAAAATGGAAAACACAATCAGCGTAATCACTTCCTGCAACACTTTCAGCTGCCAAAGCGTGAAAGGCCCTCCATTCTCTTTAAAACCATAGCGGTTTGCCGGAACCTGGAAAAAATACTCAAACAAAGCGATCCCCCAACTTATTAGAATAATGGCAACCAGCCCAAGCTTATTGAACCATTTCATCTCCGCGAACTTCAGGTGCCCGTACCAGGCAAAAGTCATGAACGTATTGGATAAAACCAGAAGCCCAATCGTTAATAGTCCTTTCATAAAATGAAATATTAAATCGATGCAAAACTATCGAAATCTGCCCCGATAACACACCTCCCAAAAATTTAAAATTTTCGATTTTTTTTCATCCAACTATAGGACGAATAAAAAAAGCGTATATCTT
Source organism: Sunxiuqinia sp. (assembly GCA_003246935.1). GTDB lineage: Bacteria > Bacteroidota > Bacteroidia > Bacteroidales > Prolixibacteraceae > Mangrovibacterium. The sequence goes on from QKCF01000274.1 coordinate 3,120, forward strand.
TGCAGCACCTTAAACAAAGGGAAACACTTTGAAATGATGGCCCGTTCGTCTAGCGGTTAGGACGCCAGGTTTTCATCCTGGTAGCAGGGGTTCGATTCCCCTACGGGCTACGCAAAAAGAAGAATCATATTTCTTGCGATTTTCGATGCTCATTTTTTGGTGCAGCATCCCCAGTTTATAGAAATCGAACAAATAGAGGTTGACAATTCCTTTTTCCAGTAAACATCTCACCTGCGGACCAACCAACGCGAACATTCCACCAACCAGCTTCTTAAACCAGCCCAGTTTATAATACCATCGCAACAGATTGATTTCATCGACGAACTCAGATCCATACTCGGAATTACGAAGTAGGAAAGCCAAATTTTCAATCCCTTTTTCAGTATTCGCCAAAAATCCGGCATTCTCTTCCAAATAGCCGTTTATGACAGGATTATCCAGATGGGCAACCCGGATTTGTCGCCGTTTTAATTCGATGCCAAACAAGGTATCTTCATGCCCGTAACCTTTCAACCGGTCATCAAAACGAATGCTCCCAAGAGTCTTCTTAGGGATCGCAAAATTACCGGTCATGAAAGACTTTGCAGGCTGAAGTGCACGAAGTGCTGCAGGTCTACACTCACGCTTCACCCCATATTTCCATCGCAATCGTCTAATTCGCGCGGGCGCTTCAGAATAATAGGCAGCGCCACCGCAATGCACAGCGTCAGGATATTGTTGAATTGAACGAATGTAGTTCGCCAGAAAATCATCAGTAATAATCACAGAATCACAGTCCAAAAAAAGCAAATGACCGTAGTTCGCATATTCCAGGAAGCGATTCCGAATGGAAGCCCGACCGATATTGCTCTCTAACTGAACATAGCGCAATCCATCTTGTGTCAGCTTCGCATTGTGCTCTTGGATGGCTGGCTCCGAACAATCATCGATCAGGATTATCTCGAAAGGAATATCCAGCATCCTTGCCTGTCGGATTAATGCATCAACAAGATTATCGACTTTGAAATTATATACCGGGATGCAAATAGAAATCACAGAATTTGAATCAGATTTAAGCGAATCCAAAATACAAAACTTTTAAGGCAATGATGAATCAGTTTGCCAATTGAGTCCCAAAAAGAAAGCTCGACTGTTGAACAACCGGGCCTGGAAACTAAATTAACGTATTAATCCACCACCTCATGAATGGGAATCTGAGATAGTAATTGAATATTTTGAAGATCACTATAATCATACAAGTAAAACCCCTGCTCTCCAATAGAGAACAAATAGTCAGTTAACGGAATTACATCCACTGGCTGAATTTCCGGGAAATGAGCCAGCAAATGGTCGGTGATATTAAGCGGGTCAGCCGCATCGTAAACTTTGAGTCCCTGATTGCCATCACAAACAAACAACACATCTCCATCGATACCCAAACCATGTGGATTAGCCATCGGATAGCTGGCGATCAGGTTCAAACTATTATAATCATTGCTCATACGAATCACATCCAGCCGATTAACAGAGCGACCGCACCATCCACCATCATGCAACGTAACATATGCCAGATCGTTTTGCACCACCACAGGATCACAACTGGTAATATGATTGTATTGCTTAACGTATGATGGCACAGAAGGCACCTCTAGGCTGAAAATCGTCATGCCAGACATGGTCCCCAAAAACAGATGAGCATCATAAATGAACATGGTTTCAACGCCCCACCCCGCATTCTGGAAGCCTGCATTGATCGGGTTTTCCAGATCATCGATTTTGACCGTGTAAAGCTGGTAGTCGTTTACCGTGTATAGGTAATCATCGTAAAGTCCGAAACGAGCCATCGATCCGCCTACGCCGAATGTTGAACCACTACCTCCTACACCTGCACTAATCCCTCCTGCATCAGACATGAGCGCTTCGGCATAAGTGTCGTAGTAATAAATCGGGTAATCGCGCTTTTCAATCCGATGCGATTCCTCTTTAATTTCCCAACCAACAACGACACCTCGCTCTTCATCTATTTCCCCTAAACGATATTCGGGATCATACTCCGGTAGGATATACGGGAAAATATCCTCAACACGCCCAACCTCATGGATGTTCAACAAGTCGGCGACATCAACGGCAACCAGATCAATATAGCTATCCGCGTAAAGCACATTCTCCTTGATCGCAATATCAACATTGCCCGGGATTGTAATAAACGCTATATTCTGTGGATCGGCCGGATCGCTCACATCAATCACATGAACACCAGCCATCTCCTCGTTTATGAAGATATAGTTGTCCTTAAAATAGATCTTCCCGGGATGTACAATTCCCCGAGGACTTTCAGAACCGACGGAGGCCCGTAAGTCCTCGTAGCTCAAATACTCGGGAGTATTAGCCAAATAAGTTTCGTAGATTTTATCTTCGCAGCCGGACCCAAGAACTATTCCGACTAATAGCAGGACATATCTTAGTTTTGTCTTCATTGTTTTCAGTTTTAGTTAAAAAGAATTCCTATACGGATTGTAAGGCGGTTGTAGTTGGTTTCGATTTCATAATGATTCTCTCCTTTAAATTTCACCTGACTAAACCGATAGCCGAAAGCCAGCGAGAACCCTAAACGGTCATTGATTGGACTGATAAAACCCACTTCAGGATTTAGCATCACCCCACCCTTATTGTCGAGCAGCTCAGAGTAATACGGAGCAAAATAATAGTCGTAATACATCGGATAAACTCCTCCCGAAGTAGTTACATCTCCGTCGAGTGGAACAAGATAGCCACCTTTCATTCCGATGAAAGGAGTTACAGATCCGGGATGAAAACGATATTCAAGTTTAACGAAAACCGGAAGATAGGATTCTTCCAAAAAATCGACTCCAGCTCCCAAACCAGCATAAAGACCGGAAAGCACTTTCATATTCGCAGAAAAGTCAATCGAAAAAGGCGCTTGTTTTTCGTTTTCGGCACTACCGATCAGAACCCCTGCCGAACATTCTACAAACCAAAGGGGCAATTCATAGTTAGGGGTAATCACCGGAGCTTTAATCATGGTTGAATCAATGTCAGATTTATTCAGCACCCAGGTATTTCGTTGCGACCGGACTATGACGTTCTGATCATCAACTTGGACCAACCGACCGTTTATTACCGAGCCATTTTTAAGGTAGATGGTTTCCCTTTTTACTCTCTGCCCATGGCTATTCCCGGCAAGTAGTAAAACAATAAGTAAAAGGATTAGATTTTTCATAAAGACGTTCTTTCGGGGTTTTACGAAAAGAAGATGTAAGCTTTAACAAATGGTTGCGTTTAAAAACAAAAAAACTTTTGGTGGAATAAAATTATAATATTCCGTGCAATTCAAACAAAAGGAGTATACCTACCAAACAAAACAGGCCGCCCGAAAATCAAACAGCCTGTTAACTTATCTCAAAGCTCAACAACTACATACCAACAACTTTTGCATAAGCCCCAGCCGGATCTATTAACATGATCCCTTCATCCGATTTTGTTGCGGTTTGCTGGATTGCGTTTTTAACCTCTTCAACTGTTAGTTCTGGATTAGCAGCCCAAAGTTTGGCAGCCAAATTCACCACCTGCGGCGATGCCATTGATGTTCCGGAAAAAGCCAAACGATTCCCTCCCGGCACATAACTTTCATACATCAACGCTTGCTCCTTCCGTCGTAAAACCTGTTTTATTCCCTTCAATATCAACTGCACCAACAGTGATAATATTAGATAGATTAAGGCTGGCTGGGAACTCCATGGCAAAATCAACATCATTATTATTATTCCCGGCTGCGCAAACAAAAAGAATATCCGGAGCAGACTCAACTGCTTTCTCAAAAGCGGCCTGTTCTATATCAAATAGCTTCTTCGCCTGCGTCATCCTTTCCTCTTCACCATCGCCGTAGCCATTCAATCGCATAGGCGACAAAAACTCGGTCTCCAGTCCAACTGTCCAGCTCATGTTTACAACCTTCACATTGTTAGCTTTAAAGTAATTAACTACTTGTGTAAACATATCGGCCCAATTCTCCGCCGACGTTTCATCCGGGACAAACGGCATCGTCCGATAATCGAAACTAAGCCGGGCTGTCAGAATTTTCACTACCGGATTTCCATCAGCCACAATACCGGCAACGTGCGTGCCATGAGCATAATCTCCGTACATACTAATCTGCTGAATAAATGGCTCAACATCTTCTGGAAACATATGCGAAAGCTTTATTTTTAAATCGTTGGCCTCCTCACTATTGATATTGGCCTGAAGGTCCATCAAGCCTTTAATCCCTTTCTCCATCTGCTCACGATCTGGTTCGTCTTTCATTTCCGGCAATAAAATCGATGAACTCTTCTCTCCTTTCATATCGTAAGCTATTCCATAATAATCATCAATAAAACCATTGCCATCATCATCCTCATTATTTATGACCTCATTCTTATTCTCCCAACGGTTCTTTTCCGGAAATATCTCCACATCCACACCTGTATCCCAAATTCCAACAACTACCGGACTTAACTTTTCATCCGCAGGCAGAATTAATGAACGACTGCTCCAAATATCTTGCTTCTCCTCCTTAACGCCATAAGTATCTAACATATAACCGTAGACTTCAGCAAGATCATCCTTTAGCGGCAAATAATAATTCCTGAGATACCAAAGATTAACAATAGAAGCAGCAATATCCAAAGGAACAGTTCCCTCATTGTTATCAACTACTGGCTGAATCTGACTTTGCACAATACCCTGAAAAAGATTCTCTGAATAGATCTCAGTACTTCCCTTTCGCTGTTCTATTTCTGATTGGATCAAACCGAAATCCATCCCTTCCATTTCTTTTATCAATCTTTCTTTAATCGGTGTTTGTACATCTTCGATACCAGCTTCAGTCTCCTCCTCCAGAATGGTCACGAGTTGCTCAGTAACCAACCCAAACAATAATCTTTCGGACTCTTTATCCGCATTCTGTCGTCCCTGTTCGATGTACATCAAACATTGATCGTAGTCTTTATCCAACAAAGCAAAAAGTTGAAGCATACCGTAATACTGCCTTAAAGTAGCATGATCCTGAATATCATATTCTCCGAGGTCAGACAAAAGATCACTTTTAATCTCATCAGCTAACTGATGAAGCTGATCGTCGTTATTCAACAACTCATTAACTTGAGTATTGGGAAGAGTGTAAACATGCTTTGGCAGTTCGTCGATTGAATTGATCACTTTCTTCTCTTGAGCTTTGCCAGTCAAAGTCGCCAGCATCAATAGAAAACAAAAAAAGATAATGTGTTTCATAATTAATAGATGAATAATTAACCGGATAATAGATTTAAAACAAATAGAGGCAAACACTTATGTCCATCCAATTTGGGAAGTGTTTATTTGTATTTAAGAACATAACTAATAGACTTAAACAACATCCATTATATACTCTTATTCAACAAAATTGTTTCCTCTACTTTCGTTAATACTTCCCCATACACACCGCCGCTCGACCTTACATCAGACGGTAAAACAAAACAGGCTGCCCGAACATCGGACAGCCTGCTACTGATTTATTTTGGCTTCTTTCCCCCTGGAATTTTCAATGATTAACACCCACCAGCTGCAGCGGCAGTCTTTTTGCGACGAACCACCTGCACTGGTTTCTTTTCACTTGCGGTATTTATTGCTGCTCCATCCTCAGGCGCCGCCATTTCTGCAAAATTATACTTGGCAACTCCTTCCAAAAGCGTGGAATCATTTTTTGTTGCCAGCAGATCATCTTTGTGTTTCTTGTAGTATTGATATCCCCCAAGTAAAACTTTTACATTATTGAAGCCTACTTGACGAAACAACATGACCGGCCCATTAGCCTGCAACTGATCTTCGCCGTAAAGCACCACCGTAGTTCCCATCTCTTTAAGTGTCTCCAGCCGTTCTATACTTTCCTCGCGAGCCAGGTTCTGTGCCGACAGATTTTCAGCACCGGGAATATGTCCCTGGCCAAATACAAAGTTGTCGCGAATATCAAACAACACCACGCCGCTGCTTTCCTTCAAGATAACAGAGTTCAGCTGCCAGGGATAAAAACAGCAATCGTCCGACTGAGTCTCGGCAACACTCTGTTTCATATCCATCTGATAGGTCAACAAAGGTTTACGCATGGTAACAAAACCAACGAAAATAATAGCTACAAACAACGATAAAACAATGATTGTACGCCATGGATTTAATTCGTGTATATGCATGATTTCAGTTTTATTCAGTTAAATATCAACATCCTCCGGCTGCAGCGGCAGTCTTTTTGCGTCGCTGCACCTCAACTTTCATTTTGGCTCCTTCCGGCTCTTCAGCCTTTGCTCCCGTAAAGTATTGTTGTGCCCCCTTTCGAAACGTGTAGGTCCCGAAAGCCGTGTACGGCTCGTCTTCACCCGGTTCCTTT
>QKCF01000191.1 GCA_003246935.1 Sunxiuqinia sp.
GATGCCAACGGCAGCATATAAGTCGATTAAGTTGCCGGGCGATCCATGCGCCTGATTACGAGTAATTGCATCGTGTGACTCAGCCCACTTTGTCCATGTTTTTGTAAAATTTTGCAGCAACATCTCGCCCAAAACATCGCGATAATCAGCTTTGATACGAGCGATCGTTTCAGGATCGCCTTTGCCGCTCATCTCTTCTGCATATAGGGCCAGGTCGTAGCCTTTCAGCTTTTTAAATGTATCGAATAACTCAGACGCAACACTCGCGTTTTCCAGCTCGTAGCTATCATTAAAAAAACAGCGAACCCCGGGATTCCCCTTAAAAGCCTCATCAAAACGCTCCAAATAATGATCTGTCGCAGCTTTCGAGAAGTGGTTAAACACCAAACCTTCACCACCCGGAGCGGCTCGTTTAACCTTTTGTCCGGTATTCGATTGCGTAATACTGATCACCACTCGCCCATCAGCGTCGATTTGATCAACCACAACTCCGCTATCCAGCAAATTGATCCGCTCTCCCAACTTATTCGACGCACTCAAAGCCAATAAATCCGATGCGTCATCAGACTTCAGTTTACGGATATATTGCTCAACTTCTTCCTGACTCAAATCACCAAGTTGGTGAAATTCCATCTTCTTGGCAGCAAACTCATCGGTAACCTGAGGGCCACCAAAAGGCCAGCCGGTTCCGGTATTCATGTCAACGCCCATCCCATTCTTCTTGGCGGCATCCACAGTAGTTCCAAGCATCTCAATCCACTTGGGCGACAGGAAATCAATATTATTTGCCTCCTCTCCTTTCACTCCGTAAATCGGAGTGATCTCAACACCACCGATACCATGTTTTCCATAGTCAGAAATCAGTCGGTTGATATTATCCGCGTCTACGGCACTTCCCATCCACCACCAGCGTGTCCATGGCTTGGCTTCTTGCTTGACCTCCGGCCAAAATTTTTGTGATGTGTCTTGATTCTGTGAAAAAGATTCCATACTAATCCCGAGAAAAAGAAGAATTAGCAGATTGTAGTAATTTTTGTAGTTCATAGTAACGTAATTCCAATTTTCTACGAAGAAAACGAAAGTTTTTCAAGCATTAAAGTATTCAGGCCTTATTAACGTGTGCGTTACCGATTTTTTTAGAATAAAAAACTCCGTTTTATAGGCACTTGTCCCTTGTTTCGTGCTTCAACTTAAACCACATCCCAAAAGGACACTCAGCTAACCTCTGAAAATAAAAGCTCAGATATTCTATCTTTAACAAAAAGAAACCGAAATTCAAGCTGCGCTCAAACATTCGTTAGAAACCAACGTTTTATCTTAGCAGAGACCGAAAACAGCCACATGCAACGTCAACCGATTCTTTTTGCATTCTTAGTTATAGCCATCGCTTTTTGCAATCGTGTCTGGGCACAGGAAAATTATGAAATCCGCGAAATCAATTTCGTTGGCAACGACTCAATTGAAGATGATGCCCTTTTGGACGTCATGGTCATGTATCCACTATCGTACCTTGAAAAAAAAATCACCCCAAAAGAGCCCTCTCTTTATAACCAGGAATTATTGGAAACCGATCTCGAACGCTTGACTAGTTACTATCAACGCGAAGGTTTTATCGACGTACATGTCGAGCTGGCAGAGATCAAAAAAAAGGATAAAAAGAAAAAGGTAGACCTAACCTTCAAAATTGAACAGGGAACGCCTTTTACGGTCGACTCGATCTCGATTACCGGCAGTGACACATCCGGAAACATCAACGTTGACTCGGTATTTCAATCAAACAAAGAAAAACTACAACTCAAGCCGAACCATCGCTTTAGCGACGATGCTTTAGCAAGCGACCTCAACCTGATCAAAAATTCGTTCAGCCAAAATGGTTACGCTTACGCCAAGTCTGAATACCAGTTAAAATTAAACCGGGGAGATAAAAGGGTAAGCATCCAATATGTGATCAATATCGGGCCTTTATATCGTTTCGGACCAACCGAACTGGATGGGAATAAACACACCAGCGATCTATTTATCCGTAAGCAGCTAAAATTCAACGAGGGGGATATTTACGATCCGTTTTTACTCGATGAGAGTCGCAAGGATTTATACAAGTTGCAACTGTTTTCTATTCTTTCCGTCCAACCGGGGCTTACAAAGCAGCAAGATACACCGATACCGATTCGCATATACATTGAAGAAGCTCCCCGGTTCACTTCTAAATACGGCTTGGGTTACGGCACTGAAGACAAATTCAGGGCTTTTGCGGAACTGAATTATAAGGGATTTCTGGGTGGCGCCCGGCGATTGAGTCTAAAATTGAAGCATTCTGCCTTAAACCCGTACCTGGTTGATTTCAACTGGATACAACCGCAATTTATCAACCCAAAGCTTTCACTTACGCTAAACCCGTTCATTAGCCGATATGATGAACCCGGTTATCAGATTCGGGATCTTGGCTTTAATGTCAAACTATCCGACCAGATTTCAGATCATTTATCGGCACAAACCAACTACTATTTTGAGAAGGTGAAAAACTTCAATGCCGAGAGCGATAGCTTAAGCACGACAACAAAGGACATCCCATACAATAAATCAGGGGTCATTTTCAGTGCATTATTTGATAGCTCGAACCCTAAATTTTCTCCCGCCAAAGGCTTAAACATCGTTTTAGCCTACAAACTGAATGGCTATGTCTTTGGAGGCGACTACGACTACTCGCGGATTTGGACTGACATAAGAAACTACCAAATTATTGGCAAACTTGTGCTGGCTTCCCGGTTAATGCTAGGAGGTATCCGATCCGGTGATTCTGACCACTTTATACCTGCAGAAGACCGTTTTTATGCAGGGGGATCAAATTCAGTACGTGGCTGGCAACGCTCTGAGCTCGGACCTCTGAGAAGCACAGGCAAGCCGCTCGGTGGCAGCAGTATTTTACAAGGTTCGCTGGAATTTCGAATCCCTTTAGTTTGGAAATTAAGCGCAGTTAGTTTTCTCGATTTTGGGAACGTTTGGGAAGAGGAATTCAGCTATAAATTGAATAAACTAGCCTATGCAGGAGGTGGAGGTATTCGGTTCGAAACGCCCATTGGACCAATACGGTTTGATGTGGGGATGCCGCTGTGGAACGAGAAACGAAGTGCTGAATTTTTCATTAGTGTAGGACAAGCATTTTAGGATCAATTTAGATGAAGCGATTTTTGAAAATAGTACTTCGAATAATTGGCTGGACAGTAACCGGGCTGGCTGTATTGCTCTGTCTGGCAATCTTGTTGCTTCAAACCGCCCCAATGAAACAGCAAATCGCCAGAATTGCCGAGCAGCAAGCCGATAATTATTTGAACGCGAAATTGCAAATTGGTGAGCTTGAAGGAAATTTCTTTTCCAGCATCAAACTTAAACGAATCAGCTTAACCCAAGAAAACGATACGCTTGCTTTCATTGATGAACTGAATCTGCAGTACAAACTATGGCCATTATTGAGTAAGCAAATTACGATTGAACAACTTGTCATTAGCAAACCGGTTATCCGGTTGGAGCAAACAAGTGATTCAACATGGAACCTGACAACTTTAGTAAAAGACCAAAGCCCAGCTGCCGTTAGTCAAGATGAAGAATCATCCTTCAACTGGTTGATTAATCTGCAACGCCTAGACCTTACGTCAGGTTCTGTTTTTATCAATTCTCGTGATAGCCTGATCCCGAAAAAAATTGATGGTATAAACATTCAACTGGGCGCGAAATATAGTAGCAATGAGCAGGAACTAAACCTCGATACGTTTCGAATGAATTGCTTTCAGCCGAACATTTCAATTAAACAGCTATCCTTCAACCTGCGTCAAGCAGCAGGCACTGCTAGTTTGAAGCAGCTCGTACTACAAACCAATCAGAACAAAATAAACGGAGAAGCCCTTTACAACGAAAATGACGCTTCGTCGCTCAAACTACAAACCGCTCCCCTCTCTATTAATGAGTTTCAGTTCACCCTTCCTGATTTAAAAATCAAAGTTTATCCTTTGATTAATTGGACAGCCGAACTAAAAGATGATCTTCTAAATTCGAATATCAGCCTGGTCGACGATCAACAGAAAACCGATATTGCGCTACAGGCTTACCCTTTCCTAGCATGGATGGAAAATCCGGATTCGGTGAATCTGGCATACAGCATCAACAGCAGTTTTGAGAATGTAAAAGTTGAAGAATGGAGTGGCATCTCCGATTTAGCAGCCTTATTGAACGGGAAACTCCAAGTCCGAGGCAAAGGCACTGATCCCAAAACGTTGAGAGCACAAGTCAACGCTGACATTCACAACACATTCATTGCCGGGTATGAAATCAGGCAATTGTCAATGCAAAATGATTATCAAGCAGGAAACCTTCAATCTGAGATTAGAATGAAGACTAATTTTGCGGATCTTTCCGGAACTGCAAAAATTCAGAACGTAACGGAGACTCCTTTTTATCAAGCACAGCTTCAATCGTCGATTTTCAACTTAAGCCCGTTCATCAAAGATGACAGTCTGAAAACCAACCTCAAGTTACACCTATCTGCCCAAGGTCGAGGTTTCGATCCTCAACAGATAAAAAGTCAGTTGACGTTATTGATCGATCCATCGACAATAATGGGAATTCCCTTTGACACAGCCTTTGCAAACATTCGCTTTGCAAACCAATCCATTTCGATCGACAGCCTGCTAGTGCAAAACCAGTCAGCCAACGTTACTGCCAAAGGAACTTACAGTCTAAAAGGGCAATCAGACCTGACACTAAACTCAGCAATAACTTCAACGAAATCCTTTAACGCATTTTTGCCGGACACTTTCGATGTAGCAACCAACGCCAACATCCAAGCACACCTTTGGGGTACGACCGACTCACTGCAAATACAAGCGAGTGCATCATTACAGAACACCAAATACGAAGGCTTCCAAATTGAAAACGCGAGTTTAGATACCGATGGACACATCTCTGCCAAAGACTTCATTTTCAAAACAGTACTAAACGTCAACCATCTCAAAGGCAGTGGTTTTGTCGTGGATTCAATTGCGGCAGCAAGCACCATCCATAGAGACTCCCTTGAATTGGAAGCATCAGTCCGAAATGATTTTCTGAATACAAAATTGAATGCGGCAGTCAATTGGCAAAAAGAGCTAAAATTAAAGCTTAACCGCTGGCTTCTGACTCTTTACAATCAGCAATGGGAACTTCAGCAGCCCAGCGAACTGACGATAGACAACACGTCGTATCAGATTAGTCAGTTTGAGTTGAAATCAAAGAACAACGAGACGATCAACATTGATGGTGTTTTCGATCAACAAGGAACGATCGACATTCAGCTTAATGCTGATCAATTACAAATGGCAGCCTTACTTCAGCCCATGGAACTAGGTACCAAAATAAGTGGTCTCACCCGGCTAAAGGTTGCACTAAGCGGAACAGCCCGACAACCGATACTCAACAGCCAGCTAAGCGTTGATAGTCTGAACATTGACGGCTTTGATTTTCAGCAGGCGGAAGCATCGCTGAACTATGCAAATAGCAGTTTGACATTCAATTCGGATATCGCGTTGAACCAACAAGGGGCTTTTACCGCCAAAGGAACCGCACCATTACACATTGATTTGTCGGACATGAAAACGAATTTCTCGGCAGATTCCAACATCAGCATCAATGCTGAAATTAAAGAACTCCCCTTAGCCCTCATACAACCATTTATACATACATCTGAAGTGAGTGGACTAATCAATGGGGCGTTTAAGTTCGAAGGAAGTTTAAATGAGCCTCAACCGAGTGGCAACTTTCAATTGGACGACGGTAATATTAGACTCGATGAATTTGGCATTGATTACCGCAACATGAAATTCAAGACCACGATTGAAAAAGAAACAGTAAGTATCGACACTTTGGGCATAACAACCGAAGAAGGGAAACTGACCGGTGGTGGCAAACTCTATTTTGATTCGGTGTTCTATAAAGGGCGAATCAAGGAATCAACCTTGAATATTCACTTCGACAAATTCAACCCGATCAATCACAAACAGATCAATATGCAATTGTCGGGGGACGCCAATGTGTCAGGCCGGAAAGATACAATTGTGTTCAATGGAGATTTGTCCATCCCCAAATCAGAGATTCACCTACCCGCACTTCTCAATCTTTTCGGTAAGGTTTATACTCCCGAAATACCAACACCAATACTCGTTCAAGAGTTAGAAAAGCAACAACCCAAAATCGACACCACTTCTGAAGCTCTTCCTGCAATCGAGTTTACCGATAGTATCAAAAGCAATTCTTTCAGCAATATAATTGGCCGCATAAAACTGAAAATTCCGAAAAATACCTGGATTAAAGATCCTAACCTGCGCGTTGAGTTATCCGGGGATCTGGAGGTTTTGAAACATCCTGAGAATATCGAAATCTTCGGGACTATTAATGTGGTACGCGGACAGTACGAACTATTTGGCCGCACCTTCATTGTATCGGAAGGAACAGTGACTTTCGAAGGCGGAGAAGAAATTAATCCGAGAATCAGCGTAACGGCAACCTATACGATCAAAAACAGGGATAGCGAGTCGAAAACATTGGCTGTTACAGCAGGAGGAAGTGCCTTGGAGCCAACCGTCAGTTTCACCCTCGACGATGAAACGATCACCGAAGGAGACGCTTTGTCCTACATTATTTTTGGTCGCGGACTAAACGAGCTTAGTGTATCGGAGCAAGATGATGTTTCGTCAGTCACTGGTGAGACAGTGGCTAAATCAGCTGCCGCATCACTATTAGCATCTCAACTCACCCGCTTTTTGGGTAGCAAAATCAATGTTGATTATATCGAGGTAAAAAGTCAGGACAACTTTGACAATGCAAGTCTCGAAGTAGGGAAATACCTCACCAGCGATATTTTTGTAAGCTACGAACAGCAGTTTGGCAACACCGACGATGATCTCTCTCGCTATGAAGTTAAACTGGAGTACGAGATTTTCCGTTTCCTTTTCCTCCAGTTAAACAACTCCAGTGTCGACAGTGGATTCGATGTAATTTTTAAAGTTCAGGCAAAATAACAGTACAAAAGAACATTTTCGATCGTGTTAAATAAACACATTAAACACGTGTGGTATTGACTTAATCTTTCAAATGCCGTATTTTGCACTTTTAAATAATCAAGTACAGTGTTATCAAGCTCCCAAAAAGAAAATGATTTTCTCAAGCAGACATTAAGCAATGCCGGCATAGGGGTTTGGCATGTGCTTTTACCAGAACGACGTTTTTTCATCAATAAGACATTCGCTCAAATAACAGGTTTTGCGGCGAATAAAATTGACTTTAATTCGAATGAAAATTGGATAGAAATAAACCCCAAAGATGGACTTCAGTGGCTAGAGCAATTAACAGTAGATATATCCAAACAGCAAAGTTCATTTTCCGAGCATTTGGAGATCCAGCACAAAGAAGGACATTTAATCAACATTCAGATTAACGGCAAGGTTAGTGCCTATGATCTGAGCGGGAATCCGACTCAAATCACCGGCACCTTATTCGACTATTCCAATATTGGCAGCACAGGGCGAAGCTTGGATTACCGTTATCGGATTGAAAAGCTCGTTTCGGGTATTTCGAGCGATTTTATGGAAACTCGGTTTGATGGTATTGATGAAACCATTAACAGGTCACTGCAAAAAATCGGTGAATTCTCTCAAATTGACCGCAGCTACCTGTTCATGGTGAATAAGCGCAAAAACGAGATGGATAATACACACGAATGGTGTGCATCAGGAATCAATCCGGAAATTGAAAATCTCCAAGGTCTGCCTCTTTCTATCTTCCCGTGGTGGATGCAGCAATTGTATAACAAAAAGCACATCTACATTTACGATGTTAGCCATATGCCCCGGGAAGCAAGCGCGGAAAAAGAAATTTTAGAGGCTCAATCGATAAAATCGCTGTTGGTTGTTCCGATCCTCAATGCAAACGAGCTAATCGGCTTCATGGGCTTCGATTCTGTTTCGCAACACAAACAATGGTCTCAATCTGACATTGAACTTTTGGAAACAGTTGCGGCAACCATCGGTAATGCAATTACTGCCCGTAAAGATCATGAGCTATTAATCGTCGAAAAAGAAAAAGCAGAAGAAAGTAACCGGCTGAAATCATCGTTTCTTGCAACGATGAACCACGAACTGCGGACTCCGTTACATCATATTCTGGGCTTTAGCGATTTAATTAAAAACGCAGAGCTTGAGCCAGAACAAATTCAAAATTTCGCAGCTAAAATTTCCGAAAGCGGTAATTATCTTCTCCAAATTATTGAAGATGTGATTGCCTTGTCGGTTGGACGGAAATCGGAAGTTAAAGTGCGCGCTGAACTTATAAACGGGCTCGACCTATTGGTTCTGCACAAAGCCGTCATGAATGAACTTATTTCCAGCAAAAACCGCAAAAAAGAACTTAATATCATCTTAAAACCCGATGAAAGTTTCTCGGAACAGGTTTTCATTTCAGACAAACATAAAATCAATCAGATTTTCATCAATCTGTTCAAAAACGCCCTAAAATTCAGCAACAAAGGAACTATTGAATACGGAATTTCATTAAAGGATCAACAGTTATGTCTTTATCTGAAGGATGAAGGCATCGGCATTCCGGACGAAAAAAAGGAGCTGATATTCGACTACTTCAGGCAGGGGGATGATAGTTCGAGCAGACGTTTCCAGGGTATCGGTATTGGATTGGCCATTTGTAAAAACCTGGTTCAAATACTGAACGGAACCATTAGTCTCTGTTCTGAACCAGGCAAAGGAAGTACATTTTCAGTTTCGATTCCTGTTATAGTGACAACAAATAAGCCTGCTGAAAACACCGCATCCACACCTTCGTTTGTCCCCAACCTTTCGGATCGTCGTATTTTACTGATCGACAACGATCCGAATAGCTTATTCCTACTAAAAAATGTATTAGCGGCAACGCATGCCAACTTGATCACTTCAGGCAACGACATGGATGTTTTAGCCCTCGTGGGCGAAAACTGTTTTCTGGATCTCGTATTGATAAACCTGAAAACAGAAACAGATGAAAGTTTCAACCTGATAAGGGAGATAAAAAAACACTGCAATCAATGTTCAGTAATCGGCTTAAGCGCACACTCTCTGCTTACTGACCTTGAAAATGCGTTAAAAGCTGGCTGTATCGATGTTGTAAGTATTCCTATTGATACCCAACTATTATTTGAAGCAATCCAAAAAGGTTTAAAGAAGCCATATTGTTGCAATGATTAGTCCCTCCTGAATTAACTGTTACGTACTCAACGGCAACAGTTTTCCTTTTATGATTTCCAACGATTAAACACCGAAGAAACAGATGCTGCATCACTGCAATTATTCCATTGTTCATTCTTTGCCTCAGCTTAAAAATTGTTTACTTTTGTCGGACTTTAAATGGAGCGTCCAGCTCCGTTTTATTGAAAAATAAACTGATGAATTTCAGCATAAAAACAGAACTATGAATATTTCATACAAGTGGCTTAAAGATTATATCGATATCGACCTGCGTCCGGAGCAACTGGAAGCTATATTAACACAAACCGGTCTGGAAGTGGGCAGTATTGAAGAAGTAGAAAGCATTAAAGGCGGTTTGCGCGGATTGGTAATCGGACATGTGGTTACTTGCGAAAAACACCCCGATTCGGATCACCTGAGCAAAACAACGGTTGACGTTGGTACCGGCGAAATGTTACCAATCGTTTGCGGCGCTCCAAACGTAGCAGCAGGCCAAAAAGTTGTTGTTGCGACCGTAGGCACAACCTTGTATGATGGCGACAAAGAATTTAAAATCAAGAAATCGAAAATTCGCGGAGAAGTTTCGGAAGGGATGATTTGTGCAGAAGATGAAATCGGCTTGGGTGCCAGCCACGATGGAATCATGGTTCTTCCGGAAAGTGCAGTTGTTGGTACACCTGCCAGCGAATATTTCAATGTTGAGTCGGACTTTTCAATTGAAGTTGACCTGACTCCGAACCGCGTTGACGGCGCATCACACATCGGTGTTGCTCGTGACTTAGCGGCATTTCTTAGCAAGACAGAAAAAATCAGTTATAAAAAACCTTCGGTTGACGAATTTAAAGTAGATGATAATTCACTTGAAATTCCGATTGAAGTAGTAAACCGGGAAGCTTGTCCTCGTTACTGTGGCGTGACAATCAGCGGTGTTGAAATCAAAGAATCACCGGAGTGGTTACAAAACCGATTGAAAGCAATCGGCCTTAGTCCGATCAACAATGTGGTTGACGTTACCAACTACGTGCTTTTCGAATGTGGCCAACCGTTGCACGCCTTCGATGCTGATGAAATTATGGGAGGAAAAGTATTAGTTCAAACCTTACCTGCCGGAAAAACCTTCACAACTCTGGACGAAGTTGAACGCGAATTACACCAGGATGACCTGATGATTTGTAACACAGAAGAGCCAATGTGTATTGCTGGCGTTTTCGGTGGAATCAATTCAGGAGTAAAAGACGCAACCAAAAATATTTTTCTTGAATCAGCTTACTTCGATCCTGTTTTCGTACGTAAAACTGCCCGTCGCTTTGCATTGAGCACAGACGCATCGTTCCGTTTCGAGCGCGGTGTTGATCCCAACAACACAATCTATGCACTAAAACGTGCAGCGTTGTTAATTAAAGAAGTTGCCGGTGGAAAAATCTCAAGTAACATCACCGACGTTTATTCTACTCCGGTAGAAGACTTTAAGGTTGACATTTCATTTGCAAATATCAAACGCCTGATTGGTAAAGATCTGGGAGCAGAGACAATCAAAAATATCCTGACATCGCTGGAAATCAAAATCGACAGTGAAACAGAAACCGACTTATCACTGAGCGTTCCTCCTTATCGTGTAGATGTAAAACGTGAAGCCGATGTGGTTGAAGAAATCCTTCGAATCTACGGATATAACAATATTGAAATTCCGACAAAAGTCAATGCATCATTACAATACGCAGCAAAACCGGATCCTGTAAAAATCCGCAATATTGCAGCAGATATGCTGTCAGCTTGGGGATTTAACGAGATTTGGTCAAACTCATTGACTAAAGCTTCGTATTACGAAAACCGCGAAAGCTTGTCGGACGAAAATACAGTGAAGCTTTTCAACCCGCTAAGTGCCGACCTGAATGGCATGCGTCAAACACTACTTTTCGGCGGATTGGAAACAATCGCATACAACGCCAACCGCAAAAACGGCAATTTACGCCTTTTCGAATTTGGTAACTGTTATTTCAAAACCGGCTCTGAATTATCGGAAGCACCGTTAAAAAATTACAGCGAAGAAGAGCATTTAGCCTTATTCATCTCCGGTGAAAAAGAACGTGAGAGCTGGGCTGTTGCGCAAAGTTCAAGCAGCTTCTTTCAGCTAAAAGCTTATGTTGAAAACCTGCTGGCAAAGTTTGGTGTAGGAACAAATAGAATGAAAGCTGAAGAATTCAGTACCGACCTTGTTCCTGAAGGTTTATCGTATGCTGCTTACAATGGACGCAAAATCGTTGAATTCGGAGTTGTTGCTCGCAAGCTTCAAAAGGAATTCGACATTGAAAGTCCGGTTTACTATGCGGATATCAATGTAGGCAACCTGATTTTGGAACACAAAAACAGTAAAACAACATTTGCCGAGTTACCAAAATATCCCGAAGTTCGCCGCGACCTAGCACTGCTACTCGACAAAGGAGTGCGCTTCCAGCAAATAAGCGACCTGGCCTTCAAACAAGAACGCAGACTGTTACGTCAGGTTGACCTGTTTGATGTTTACGAAGGGAAAGGCGTTCCGGATGGCAAGAAGTCTTACGCCGTTAGCTTTATCTTACGCGACGATGAAAAGACACTCAACGATAAACAGATTGAGAAAATAATGGCGAGGTTAATACAAACCTACGAGAAAGAACTTGGAGCTCAACTCCGATAAATAATATCAAAAAAGCCATC
Source organism: Sunxiuqinia sp. (assembly GCA_003246935.1). Lineage (GTDB taxonomy): Bacteria > Bacteroidota > Bacteroidia > Bacteroidales > Prolixibacteraceae > Mangrovibacterium. The sequence goes on from QKCF01000191.1 coordinate 11,955, forward strand.
GCATTTTCCGATGGCTTTTTTAGTACTCTCCCAAAACCCATTCAATAAAAATTTGTTCTATTCACATGAACGACAATCATAAAGGAATTTTATTTGCCTGCACAACAGCCCTTTTATGGGGCTTCCTGGCAATATTCTTAAAACTGGCTGTGCAAAAGGTTGAACCACAAACCATCGTTTGGTTCCGATTTACCACTGCTTTCACCGTCCTGTTCGTTTGGCACCTGATAAAGAAACCATCAGAACTAAAGATATTGGTGAAACCACCAATTTGGCTGATCATAGCAGCTTTAGGCCTGGCATGGAACTACATTGCATTTATGCAAGCGGTGAACTACACCACCCCAAGCAACGCCCAACTTATTGCCCAACTGGGACCGGTTCTGTTAACCATTGCCGGGCTACTGTTTTTCAACGAGAAACTTCGTCGAATTCAAATCATCGGATTTATCCTGGCAGCAATTGGCTTCGGAATCTTTTACAGTCAGCAGCTCCAACAAATGCTTGATCAAAAAGATACATACAACATCGGTGTTCTTTTTGCTATTAGCGCTGCCGTTTCCTGGGTTGCTTATGCCGTTATGCAGAAAAAACTCGTTTTAAAATACTCCACAGATACGCTCAACTTATTTCTATTCGGGTTTCCGGTGATTGCCTATCTGCCATTTGTCAACTTCGACAATTTTAGCGGACTGACGTTGGGCTGGTGGGTTCTCATGATCTTCCTCGGGCTAAATACCCTGATCGCATATGGTTCGCTGGCTTTGGCTTTAAAATACACGCAAGCTAATAAAGTAAGCATCATACTTCTGCTAAATCCAACAATCACTTTTGTTACAATGGCAATTTTAACAAGTATGGAGGTCTCCTGGATTCAGGGAGAAAGATTCACTCCTTTCTCGCTCGTCGGAGCTTTCACAATTCTTTTCGGAGCTGTATTGGTGGTCAAACAAAAAGCAAAACAAAAGCAAAAAGAAAAGGTGCTTGCCAAGGATTAAACGCCTGCAAACACCTTTAAGTAAAATTGAAAATACGATTTTTCTATTTCGTCTTCAGCTCAACCAGCACAAACGACTTAGGTTTTAACACCAATGTCAGAGTTGTACCTTTTACGGTAGCTGTGCTCTTTTGAGGAACAATCACATTAGGATTCTCAAGTGTATTAAAAGCCATCAAATCCGATTTATAAAGCTCTGTCAAATCAGCCTCCTTCGATGCAAGCTTGGCACCTTTCAATACAATTGCAACAGACTTGGCTGAAGTTGACGAGTTGACCAATTTCAGATAAACCTTTCTAGCTGCCTGATCGACCGAAGCGCTTGAATAAAGACTATCCTGCCCGGCTAAAACATTACCATTAGCAACAACCGGAACAACATGATCACCACGATGGGTTGAATACATTTGTTGAACGTAATAGTTTGGCGTTTTCACTGATTCCAGGTTGTCAAACCAAATCAGGTCGGGACGCCACTGCCATGCCTCAACATGTGCGAACAACGGGGCATATGAAGCCATGCTCACAACATCCGCATTACGCTCTAAACCGGTCATAAAAGCTGCTTCAGACAGAGCTGCCAACCAGTTATTATTAGATGTTGGCTCTTGATTATCAACTCGGGTATGACTGGCATACTCACCGGCAAACACTTTTAATCCACCACGTTCGTAGCCATCGTAACGTTTCGCATTATTGAAGAACCAATTTGGATCTTTATAATAATGTTCGTCAACCAAATTCGCAGTACGTGTCTTCAA
>QKCF01000264.1 GCA_003246935.1 Sunxiuqinia sp.
GGGAACTACTTCTTCAACAAAACACACAATCCGAAAATTTACCTATTGCCGCATAGAAAAAGAGACCGTCCTTTTTGGACAGCCTCTTTTATTGGATTGCTCCTAACAATTGCATAAAAGTGTTCCAGTCCCAGTAATCTTTATTCCAGATTATTTTACCGTTGTCAATTTCCATGACAGATGCGCCAGGTAATTCAAAATAATTTCCTGTGGCAGGAATTCCCATATAAGGCCAGCCAACTGTATTTGTTCCTTTCCAAATCCACTCTACCGAAGCAAATCGTTCATTTGCCACAATGGACACCACATCAAACCGGGTGTCGGGTATTCCGGCAATACTTGCATTAGCGTACAGTGCAAGTGCATTTTTATCAATATAGTAACGTCCCGTCGTTACTTCGGTGTAGATGAACTCATCGGCGAATAGTGAAGTCAGCAAGTTGATATCGTGCGTGTCCCATGCTTTCATAAAAGATCTGGCGATAGATTCATTTGGATCTGACATTGTATTTTCAGGGCTGTGGCTGTAACCGACATTGGTTATCTCGCCTTCCATCTGCATATACATTGCAGTAATATTCATCGGATCATCCGCATTACCGGTAAATTCAGCAGTTCCGTTGGCTTGGCTAAACTTGCCGGTGCCGCCATCAAAATCAATCTGTCCACTTATTTCATTATCAGGGATGCTGAAAGATCCTGAGAGTGTGTATTTCAGGAAATCGCCATTAGCGGAACAAACCGATCCAAACATTTCCCATGAAATCGTCCAGGTCTGTTCGTCTAGTTCCACAGAAATAGTGTACCATGTACTTTTATCAGAGATCAACTTTCCTAAATGTGAAATGTTCCCGGCTAAGGTTCCAAATACGGGAATACCATTTAAGGACTCAGTTACAAACGATTGTAGCTCACCTTTAATCGGAACCGTTGTCATTTCGGCTGATTTCAGGTTCATATCCACATCGGGAAGCAACGAATCGTTCGTTTCACAGCCAGCCAAGAGGAGGGCCATGCACCATAATAAAAAAATTAATCGTTTCATTTTTCCTGAATTTTAAAGGTTTCAAACATTGAGGTTTTCGGGCTCGAACATATACTTAAAGTTAATGAATAGCAGAGGCCGGTGCTTTGGCTATTGTCTCGAATGTTTTGGTGATTGTCTCAAATGTGTCCGTGCTAACGGATGACTTCGTTTGGGGCACATCCAAACTCCTCATGAAAACAGGTGCTGAAGTGAGAAAGGTTTCGGAAGCCGGATTCAAAAGCCGCCTCGGTTACGTTGCGGCCATGCTTTACGAGCAAGGTTTTTGCGTGTAGCAACCTGCATGAGCGAAGATAACGTCCTATCGAATTATCGGTAAGGGCACTAAATTTTCGGTAAAGCTGGGCGCGGCTCATGTTCATTGACAGGCAAATTTCGTTTATTCCAAAATCTTCGTTGTGTAGTTTTTCTTCAATCAAATTGTTCAGTCTTTTCATGAACAAGGTTTCGTGTTTGTACTGTACGTTCTCTGCAGGGCGAATAAAAGGTATGCTTCCCAGTTGTTTTTGCATTTTTCGGCGCAGTTCCAGCAGGTTGTTGAGTTTTAACAGTAGTTCCTTTTCGCTGAAAGGTTTTACCAGGTAGTGGTCGGCGCCGTGTTTCAGCCCGATTAATTTCGAGTCGAAATCGCCGCGGGCAGTTAAAATCACGACAGGAATGTGGTCGGTTCGAATATCGGCCTTTAATTGTTCAAGCATTTCGAAGCCATCCATCAGTGGCATCATGACGTCCGAAAGAATGATGTCCGGAATGATGTTCCTGGCTTTATCGAGCCCGTCCTTTCCGTTTGATGCCAGCTCAATGCGATAGTTTTTTTCAAGGATAGCCCTAAGGTATTCCACAACGTCACTGTTGTCTTCTACAATCAACAGTAGTGGCAAATGATCCTCCTTTTTAAAAAATGTTCCACTTTCAGAAGGGGATACTGTTTTGGGTATTCCTGCATTGATCGATTCCTGATTTATCGCGGAAATCCCGTGGTCTTTACTTGCTGTCGCTGTATTCGTTAGCGGGAGGGAAACAGTAAACTCCGCACCTTTTCCTTCTTCACTTATTACCCGGATTTTTCCTTTCATTAGCTTCACCAGTTCTGATGCAAGGGCGAGGCCCAGTCCGGTTCCGGGAATTTGGTCGCCTTGGTCACTGACCTGATAAAATCGGTCAAAAATCTTTTGTGCTGATTCTTGCGGAATTCCCCTGCCCGTATCTTTCACTATAATTCGGATTACTTTTTCATGCTCCTCTGTGGGCTGTTCAATATTTACGTATATCCGGCCGCCTGCAGGAGTGAATTTTATTGCGTTCGAAAAGAGGTTGGAAACAATATGCATCAATTTGTCCGGATCGTAATCGGTGAATATCGGTTTTTCACTTTGGGATATGATCAGCTTGATGTTCCGACTTTCTGCCAGGCTATGAAAAGGTTCCGTCAGGTAGCGAACAAATTTGCCGATATCGCCATTGATCAGGTTTATTGGCATTTCATCGGCTTCAATTTTGGCAATATCCAGCATTTGGTTGACAAGACGAAGCAAAATTCGGCTTTGTGAGGTTATTTTCTCTGGTCCGGCTTTCATCCATTTCTCCGGATTTTTTTCCATCTGCTCGGCCATTCCCAGGATCACTGTCAATGGAGTTCTGAATTCGTGAGAAATATTGGTGAAAAGTTTGGTTTTGGCCTCGTCAATTTTCCGGAGTTTTTCGGCTTCTGCTTTTTCGTAGCGGCTTTTGTCTTTCATGAAAAGAATGACGATAAATAGGATGCAGGCATTGATCCAGAATGTAAGTCCCACGAACGAAATCGTGTTTGCTTGCTGGGTAATGAAATCAGGGGGTGTTAAGCTTGGCTGAAAAATACCTACTATAAGAATTGTGATGCAATACCAGGCGAACATACCAATGGTCCAGCGAAGGTTTCCTGCCAATATCGACCCCATTGCACAGTTCATTCCAATGAATACGAAGCCCAGAGAGTGAGTTAGACCTCCGACCTGGAGCATGGCGAACATGGCTGCTGTGGTAAACACCGTGAAAACAATATTAATAACCAGATCGAAGCGTTTTAGTCGGCGGAACAGTGGAAACCCTACGGCATAACCAAGCACGAACACGACTCCAAACCACCAAATGGGCCAAAGTTTCAGTACCACCAGTTCTATGAAGGACGTTATTACGACAAACACAAAGGTGACCACCATCCAAATCCATGCCCAGCGCTTTCTGAGTTGTTCTTCAGGTTCAAGTCGCGGGTCGGCCAGGTAGCGGTCAATCCGGGCTAGTATTGAATCGTTTGGGCGTTCCATGAATTGTTCGTATCAACTGGTAGTTGTCAGTTCTTGAATGAACCGGTACTGTTGGATACTTATGCTTTTCCTAATGGTTACGTTATTCCGGGCCTGGCCGGGGAGTAATCACCTAGTTGTCCCGCCCTTGGAATTCAGTGCACGATTGGCGCACGACGTGCCAGCGTTTGAGAAGCTGAAAATCTGATCTGTGTTGGTTGGCTTATTGTAGTTGCTTCATGTCTTAAAACCTCGCCCAATTTCTTTTCGTATAGCTCAATACTGGTTTGCCATTATATTTTTCAATTGAGCTGCATGTCTGATCATTTTATTCATAAAATTAAA
>QKCF01000446.1 GCA_003246935.1 Sunxiuqinia sp.
TCTTTAAACCGAATGTCCTACTGTCGCTGTTGCTGTCTCCGGAGATGCTTTTTTAAAAGGAAAACACAAAGTCCTGTAAGTTCTAAATTTGCAGGACTTTGCGTTTTGTTTCTTTTGTGGAAAGTGGAGATGCCGGGAGTCGAAATGATTCTCATAATGTGCAGAAAATCAATATTGTAAGGTTTGTATTGTGCGTCAGGTGAAACAGAGGTGAAGCATTTTTGTGGAGTTAGTGGGGGTGGAACCCTCGTCCCTAAAAAGTTTCAACAGTGTTGATTTGGAGCCGTATGCAATAAAAATTGGATCTGCAAAAAGGATAGGAATTGACTTTGTTTAGACAAATTAAGTGTAACTTATATCGCAACCGTGCTCTTAAATGCCTGCTTTCATGATGATATTGGCATTTTAAAATTTTTTTCATGTACTTAGAGCCTACTATTCGAATAATTTTTCACCATAAATATTCATTATTATAGTCGCTAAACTATCAGAAAATGCATATTTTTACAAGCATCTATTTAAGATAACTCTTAACTAAAACAAATAACTATGACTCCCATTTCTTTCCTAATATTTTTAAGAAAATTGGACAACATTATATTACAGTCTAAACGATTTAAATTGATCAATCACGTATTGAAGTCTATCCATTTTTGTCTTTAATTAGCCTCGAGATTAACATGAACCATCTGTTATTGTCGGATCAAGAATTAGTGGCAAAAATTCTTGAAAATGATCAGGATGCAATCTCGTGCTTTTTAAAGATTCGGTGTAAAAATGTATTAACGTACATTAAGTCAAATCTTTTCAGAGACAACTATATTGAGATTGATGATCTTATCAGTGAACTCTACCTATATCTAAAGGAAGACAACTGGAAGAAACTTAGGGAATTTGAATACCGTTCGAAACTAACAACATGGATTTCGGTTGTCGCCTTTCGCTATTTTAGAAAAAAATATTCTGAATTAGTGACAGATAACCGCCTATTTTGTCCTATAGATGTCGGAAGGGATTATATAAAAATAGACAATTTCGATGAAAATTGGCAAGCTAAAATCGATCTTTTGGATGCGATCAACAGAATTAAAAACCCGACTTACAAATTGGTATTGCTTCGGATGGAAATTGAAGGTTATGAACCGGGCGAAATGGCGAAAAAACTAAACACGACAGTTAGCAATGTTTATAACATAAAAAGCAGGGCAAGAAAAGAGTTACAAACCATCTTTAGCGAAGTTAGAAGATATGAATAATAAATGTTTAACAGAAGAACAAATTGCTAGGTACATTGATGGTTTGACCTCAGATATAGAAGCAAACGAAATTATTGACCACTGCAAAGCATGCAAAGATTGTGCTGAAGAGTTGTCTGTTTTAATTGGCTACAATATCAGCATGGAATTAAGTTCTGATCTAAGATCCACAGACGATTTATTGAATGAGAATACTGGATTCAATTTTTTGTATCTCGATAAAAATGTTTCGGAAGATGATATTAGACCCAATAATGCGTTTTCTTTTATAGATAGTAACACAACATTTTTTCACCCGGGCAGCATTCAAAATCATCACATGCCGATGGTTGCTGCATCTGAAAGTAATTCAGATATGCATGATAGGATTTCCCATGAACAAAACTCTAATAAAGAAAACCATAATCAAATAAACATGGAAGATATGAATCCAATTCAACAACAATACTCCGATACGTGTGCAATTAAATCGCAACAACTCATTCTAAATGATTTTGGGGTGGATGTAACTGAAGATCAATTGGTATATCAGGCAGAACAATTTTATATTTACAGACCTGGTGAGGGCACACCAATGGAGGATGTCGGAAAACTGTTGGAATTAAACGGGGTTCATTGTACGCAACACGAAAATGCTTCGGTTTACGATTTAACGGCCGAATTAGCTCAGGGGCATAAGGTTATTATTGGAGTTGATTCATCGGAGCTCTGGAATAAAGAGTTGTTTGCTCCGGTTATGAATAAAATGACAGACTATTTTTCCGGAGAGAAAGCCGACCATGCTCTTATTGTAGCAGGGATCGATACAACTGATCCTGATCATGTTCAGGTGATCCTTACCGATCCGGGAACCGGCGAAGAAGCAGCCCGATACCCCATGGAACAGTTTCTGGATGCTTGGCACGATTCGGGAAACTTTATGGTAACCACGGACAGTCCGGCACCCCTAGCTTATAATCCCCCAATGGTTCATTTCGATTACGAATTGGGGCATCTGCCTTCTGTTGGCCAGATGCCGTATGCGTATTTTGAAGAGCAAGTGCTGCCTTTATCGCATGAACTACTGACAGACCCCGCTGCCTCTGATTTGTTAAACAACGATTTTATGGACATGGTACATGGCGATGCCCAAGGGTTTTCTCCTGAATTGATAGAAGCCATTCAGCATACGCCGTTTTATGATTCGCACAACTGGAATGCCGGTGTGATTTTTGGCAGTCAGCACATGGCCGATTACTACAATGATCAGGCGGCACATCATGAACGGATGGCTCAATACGATCTGGATCACGGGAATTTGGACAGTGCACAGAACCACCTGCGCTACGCCGATGATGCGCACGATCATGCTATGGATGAATTGGGGGATATAGATTAATTATTGAAACAAATACCGTATATGAATTGGAAAGAAATCGAGCCGCAAACGATAGAACTTCGTTGTGATTTATTGGCGACAATGGATCGTATAAAAAAGGAAAGTCAACCGGATAATATACCCGATATTGCGCAATCATTCGAATTGTCGGAGAAATTGCTGGCAAGACCAAGTTATGACATTGTAATTTGTGGAGAAGTAAAGAAAGGGAAGAGTACATTTATAAATGCCATTATAGGACAAGAGTTATTGCCTACAGGAGTTAAAGAAACCACATCGCAGGTATTTAGAATTACCAATAATCCAACAGAATCTTTTTCGTTGGTATTTACTGATGGAACCAACGAGAAAATAGCCCGTGATCAATTGTCCCGGTTTGGTTCGCAAGTTGATGCAGATTTATTGGGTGAGCCAATCTTCAAAAACAGGCAATTGGATTATATTCAGGTAAATGTTCCTATTGAGTTTCTACCTGTTGGAGTAAGTATTGTTGATACCCCAGGACTTGGGGCCTTATATAAATCGCATGAGCTAATTACAAATCGATATGTTCAAAATGCCGCTGCGGTGGTTTTTATTTTTGATCCATCTCAACCCTTGGTTCAACAAGAAAAACTCTTTTTGGAAAAGGTCTTCAATGTAACTCCCTTTGTCATGTTTGTAATGACAAAAACAGATTGCTATGACGAAGAACATTGGGTTCATCAAATTAGCCGGACTGAAACACTTTTAAAAGATTCGTTCGGGAAGCGTTGCTATTCGCCCCCAAAAGTATTTCCTGTTGCCAGTACCACGCTTTTTGATGCGTCCAAAGAAGCCGATCCGGAAGCTAAAGCTGAACTGGTTGATTTTAGCGAATTTCCGGCGGCACAAGCCGAATTACTTAAAGTGATGTACATCACCGTTGGACTCTCGCGGACACGTTTTGCCTGGAGTGAAGCTAATAAACAAAAATGCAAAGCATTGACGAGCCTGGAAGAGCAGTCAAACATGATTGCTGCTGAAACCAAAGAAGAGCAGGCAAAAATAAGAGATAAAAAGCTTGCAATCAGGCAATCTTTCGAGCAATTGTGGGGACCTTCCAGTACAAAAAGGAATGAAGTAAGGCAGGAGGTTCAAACTATTATAACGGGGGTACAGAATCGGGCACAACAACTCACTTCAAACTCCGGCAGTCTTTATAAAAAGTATCTTGAACAAATTGAAGCTTTCCATTCGATTGAACAAGTCAAGAGTTTTGTGGAACAAGATTCAAAAAGTATTATCAGTGAAGTTACCACAGGTTGGCAGGCTATTACAGATTCAGCTCATCGCGAGATTATAACCACACTTGATCTGGTCCAATCGGAAATACAGCAATTACCAGATAATGACATTTTTTCATCGTCGCCAAATATGCAGTTGATTGAACTGTCCTTTTCAGAAAAATTTCAGAATTATAAGGCAAGATATTTTGATGTCGCAATCGCCTCAACTGTTAGCGGTGGATTGCTAAGCATATTGGGACTTGGTTCTTTAGTTCCTCCACTACTACCGATTGCGTTGGTTGGATCTCTGGTTTACAGTTTGATTAATGGAGGCTTAGATGCAGAGAAAAAAGCACTCGAAAAAAACAAAGCCAACCTGAAAAATAACCTTGCAGCACTTATGAATGAGATTCATTCCCAGTTATTTGTTGTGCCAGTTGCTGGTGGTCACAAAACCATGGTTCAGAGTTTTACTTCAGAACTGGCCGGTATGGTTGATAAAGCAATGGACGCCATGTTTGAACAACAAAAAAGACAATTTGAAACAGAACAGAAGAGGCTCGACGAACAAGGTCGGCTTAGCACGGAACAAAAACAAAAACAACTGACAATGGTCAACGAGCAGCGCAAACAGTGGTTGGCAATTTCGGCAGAGATTGCAGAAGAAGAAAAAATAATACAACACATAAAAAGGATTTTAGCCTAATAAGGTTACAGGAAATGAATAAGATAGGAATTGATTTTGGTACATCGTTTTGTACTGCTTCGTGGGTAAATCCCAAAACCAAACAGCCCGAGGCAATCATTTTTCACGATATTGGCATGCCCAAAATGCCTTCGGTAGTGTATTACGGCCCCAATGGGTTAATGGTGGGCATGGCAGCATATAACCAGTTGGAGAACAGCAGCGGGATGAAACAAGAGCAACGGCACCAGATTCTCCAATCGGTGGTGATGAGCATTAAACGGCACATGAAGCAGGGGCAACATTTCTTTTTACCCGAGGGAGGCAAAGTGTCTCACGAAGAGATTGTGGCTGCCATATTGCATAAAATAAAAGAGCAGGCAGAAATATCCTGCTTTAATAACCAGCCTGTTGAAGAAGCTACCATTACCCACCCGGTAGTATTTGCTACCTGGCAAAAGGAAATGCTTCGTAAAGCGGCCGAGATTGCCGGATTTAAAAAGGTTCAACTACTTGAAGAGCCTGTTGCCGCAGCTTTAGGGTATGCTGCTACTACCAGTGAAAAGGTGCAAAATTTACTGGTGTACGATTTTGGCGGGGGCACTTTTGACGTGGCTTTTGTTCAATGCGATAACGAGGGGCAATACCGGGTCCCGCTTGATCCGGAAGGCGATGCTTTTTGCGGGGGCGATGACATTGATGCTGCTTTGTACGACCGGTGGGAACAAATCACAAAAGAACAGCACAACCGTACTATCGATATTAATCCATCCAATTGTGATATTGGCTTTAAGGCCAGGTGCCGGAAACACAAAGAACAAATGTCACTCTTTCCCCAGTATGAGTTCTCCGAGGTTTTGCCGCCTCCCGGTTTTCACCGGGTAGAGATGCAATTGGCAAGAACCGATTTTGACAAGATGGTGGAACCGATTGTTGATAAAACTATCGCTCGGACAGAACGATTGCTGAAAAGGGTAAATGACGAAGGGCATAAAATAGACACGGCCATTATGATTGGCGGAAGTTCGCGCATTCCGCTAGTTTACGAAAGGCTAAAAGGAATACTGCCCGTTGAACCCCGGAAAGTCATGCAGGTTGATGTTGCTGTAGCGCTGGGGGCTGCCATTTATAACCCGAATGGCCAGCAGGCGAACGTGAAACACCGCCCCACGTTCTGTATTTACTGTGGTTTAAAGCATTCCACAGCCGATCGCTACTGTACCCGGTGCGGTAAGAAAAATGAAAGTTTCATTGAATTAAAATAGCAAACCGATGAATAAATGTGAAAAATGCGGGGTCGAAAACCCGGATACCGCTCAGTATTGTAAAGAATGTGGCGCTCCGCAGTCCATTTCCAAAAGCGCCAATGTTATACCGTTTAAGCAGACTTTCAGGGAATTACACCTGATTACGAAGATTGTATTCTACATTAGTGCCGTGGCGGTTTCCTTGTTCTTTGTGTGCTTAATTCTTACTGTTCATTTTGAGCAAAAGATGAAGAATGTTGAAGCAAACTACAGGAAAAAACTAAATAGCTCCATCGAGGCTATAATAAAAGTTGATGGGATTAGCGCCAGTGAACTTCGTGAAATTAAAAGCGAATTATGTGATAGATGGCAGTATGCATATCGCTTTAATGATGTTTATGACGCTAATGAAAAAAAAATAAAAAAACAAATTTCTGTACAAGACTTAAACACGCTTAAGGAACTTGTAGATAAGTACAATAAGTACAATGACATACAGAATCATTATTTTGATATTGAATACCCAGGGGCTATTGCGCTCACAGCTCTAATTGCATCAATTGCCAGTATTTTAGTCTTCAGCTATTTTTTCATTGCCTTTAACCTCCGCTGGAAACAGTTTAAACTTAAAAAGCCTTTTCTCGAAGTCAAAGAAATCTTAACTGAATATGCTTTTGCACAGAACGTGAAGTATGAAAAATTTAATATCCGCGAGAATAGCCAGGGTGAGTTAAAGCTCAAAGAAAAATCTCTCGGGAACAGAGGTTATTATCATCTTGTGGCGGATGAAGATAGCAAGGCCTTACTCATAGGCGAAAGGAACAATACCATGGATTTCATCCGCACCGTGTTCGGAAAAGATGTCAATTTTATTGAAAACTAAAAACAGAGACGATGTATTGTCAAAAATGTGGAGCGCAAAACCCCGATGAAGCCCGGTTTTGTCGCGAATGTGGCTGTCAAATTGGGATTTCAGTGAATGAAAATAAGCTGGAAAGCGAATTTGCAAAACTGGCTCCTGCCGAAGAACCAAATTGGTTAATAAAAGAATTAAACGAATTGTTAAACAAATAAGTATTCAAGAAATGATCGATAAAATTACAAAGGCAAAATTCAGACAACTGCTCGATGAAGTGGGCTATAGAACTGCAATCGACAGCGATGGTGATTTTTATACCATACTTGATGCGGATGATGATTTTGATCATGATGTAAACGTGTTTTATATCGTAAATGAAGAGAACCATACCGTTAGTGTATTAGCCGGAGCAGCTGATTTTGAAGTTCGGGACAGTGACAAAGCTAATGCGTTATTGAAGTGTAATCAATGGAATATGGGGCATTTGCTCGGAACGGCTTATTTAAAAGGTAATGTTATTGAGTATAGAACAGGTTTTTTTCTCGATGAGCCTGTTTCCGAAATATACATAAAGGCAAATGTGATAAAAGAGTCTACAGGCAACGCTTGGCGGTTCTTTTGTAGTTTGAAAAAATAATCACGAGCAGCCTTATGTATTGTCAAAAATGTGGTGCAGAAAACCCAGAGGAAGCCAAATTCTGTCGGGATTGTGGGTTAAAGATTGTAGTAGACCCACCCTTGGTTGTCGAGAAGATTGTGTATAAGGATCAAGTCGATACGCATCGAAGCAAAGAATGGTTATGGTTTATACTTGCAGTTGTCATACTTATAGGCTTGGTTGTGATTATCATATCGTTTAATAAGCAGGATAATTTGAATTCGGAACTTATTGATACTTCATCATCTACAGATGACATAGAGGTGGTGAAAATCGTTACCCCGGAAACTCCATATGTTCCGACAAAATTGGAAGTGAAAAAGCTTTTTGCTTCAGTGTCCTCCGATTTGGACGAAGAAGACTATTCTGTCGAAAAAGATGAAGTTAAAATTGACCTTGGGGATCTGAATAATGACGGGTTATTAGATGCCGTTGTCGATTTCTATTTCTACTCGAATGATGGTGGAAATGCTAATCTGGGTGGTGGTTTAATGGTATTTGTCAACAATGGCGAAACAATTAGTTATAGTTGTTGGATGGAAACAAATAACACTAAACTCGATTATATTAATGAAAGCGGGTTGATAAAAGCAATAAAAATGGAATATGCGGAGGATGATCCCAGATGTTGTCCATCCATATCAACTTCGGTGGATTATAGATTTCAAAATGATGAATTGGTTGAATTTTGAATATCCGGGTCTGTTTATGCAAACATTCCCAAACGTAATTACAAATCATTAATCCGATTTCAGGCACAGCATTTTTTTATTCAGATACGCTTATGAACCCAACTGAACAAACCAAACAGGCCATTGATAACCTGCTTTCCTTTATTGAGCAATCACCGTGGCGGGCCAATTACCTGGAGAAACTGCACCAGCTAAAAACCAAGGTTGAACAGCCCTGTGTACTGGCTATTGCCGGGAGGGTTAAAGCCGGCAAAAGTTCGTTTCTGAATGCTTTACTTGGTAAGGATTTGGCTAAAGTGGGTACCACCGAAACAACTGCCACCATCAATGTTTTTAGGAAAGGAACACCGCCCGATCCTGATAAACCGGTTTTGGTAGTATGGGCCAACGGCCGGCAAAATTATGAAACCAAAGATTTTCTCGATTCCCTTCAGGGAAATGATAAAGCCACTCTCCAGAAAGCAGAAGGGATTAAACGGCTCGAATTTTTATTATCGGACTCAATTTTTGATGAGGTAACTTTGGTCGATACGCCCGGAACAGATGCTATAGTAGGCGATGATGGTGATGAGCACCAAAAAGTGACCGAAGAATTCTTCAATCTCCGAAAGCGGCACAGTGAAGAAACCAAAGCACAAACCGACAAAGCCGACGCGGTTATCTATCTCACCGGGCAGGTTGCCAATGCAAGCGGACAGGGATTTATGCAGGAATTTCAGGCCGTAACCAATGGGGGCTCGTCAGCCATGAATGCGATTGGGGTAATGGCAAAAATTGATCTCTCCGATGAAATCATCAATCAGCGTGATGAGCTCGCAGCCTCAATTGCCTCGAAAATGCAACATGAGCTGAACACGGTTGTTCCTGTATCAGCCGGCATTTGGCGCGCCATGGACGAGTTGCAGAAAAATAACCGCCTGGAATGGATGCAGTTAAAATTGAAAGAATTGCCTACGGAAGGATTGGATTATCTTTTAAGACAGGAAAAAGCCTATTACAGTACCAGTACCATTTTCGAACGTTTTTTCTCCGGTTCCAAACGACCGCCCATTTCTGTCGAAGACCGAAAGGCTCTGAAAGGAGATTTGCCATGGCGCGTTTTCGTGGTTATAGCCCGTCATCTCTATCAATATTCCCTGGAGGAGGCTGTTCAACGGCTTAATGAAATTTCTGGTGTTAATCGGGTCATGGAGACAGTGCAAAAGCATTTCTTTAAACGCGCAAAAATTCTTAGCTGCTACAGCGTGTGCAACGACCTGCGCGCCATTTTGGCCGATATCGAGCGCAACCGCCTCTACGATTTGAATAAAGAAGTCCGGTCGCGCAACGAATTTGAAGATTTTATCCGGTCGCACCCGCAAAGCCGGAGCAATCCGGCAACTTCCCAAAAATTAATGGGATTTTTGAAAACCTATCTCAAAACGGAACAGGAAGCGAAAGAACTGGCTTCAATTGTTGAACGAAAGCTTATTCCCGAAGTCGAAGCGCTTCAACTGAAGCTTCAGCAAACCGATGAAAATTTCAGGGCTTTGCAGCTTATAGAACAAAACCATGACTTCTTTACTGATATGGAACGCGAAGAACTATTCGCTTTGTTCGGGATGTACGGGAACTCTACTGATCAATTAGACCAAGATACACTTGGCCGTCGTCAGCAATACTGGAACCTCGAATTAAATTTATCGAAAAACAAAGACCGTCGAATCGTGGCCCAATATGCCATTTCGGCCTACGGAAGTTTGTAATTTAAAACAAATATTATGAAATCTAAAAAAGCCAAAAAGAGACTTTTTAAAGATTGGAGTCAACAGTTCATACCTTCAGACACGCCAACAATTGCTTCAGATTCTATAACTTTTGAGATGGGAACAGCTGTGGTTGGTCAACAATTGGAACAAAAAATTTTATCAGATGACATTGAAAAGTTGACTTGTGATGCCGGACTAGAAATCGAAGTGGACAATACTTTCAGTTACGAGGAGAAAGAGGTTATCAACAACCCGGTTGATGAATTGAATTCAGTCGGCCAACAATTGATTGACGCTAACGATCAAGCAGTTCCCCAGGGTGTGCATAAGTTGGACCAGTGCGAAACCGAAGCTGAGGAGATGATTGAGGTAGATACACCACCATCGCTACTCGAAAACGCTAGATATATCAAGTTGGTTGAAGAGTGCGTGGATATCATGAACGAATTTGAAAGCTATACCGATCGAATGGAAACCGGTGAAGGTAAAGAGATGACAAAAATGATTGTCAGGCGATTACAGGAATCGTTGGAGCGCTCGGGTTTGGAGCGAATTGATGATAAAAACGAACCATTCTCAATTCTTAAACACAAGCCCGAACCCATGATGCCCATTGCTGAAGGAGAAGCTCTATCTGAAGTGTTGATACCAGGCCTGGCAATAGAAAACCGGGTGTTCCGGAAAGCAAAGGTAACTTTGAAACAGGATTAACCAAATAACAAACTTTTATGTACTGCCCAAAATGTGGAACCCAAAACCCCGATGACGCAAAATTTTGCAGGGAATGCAGAAATCTACTACAGGTAAAAAAAAGTAAAACACCAATTTATATTGCTGCCGGAATATCTGTATTGGCGATACTAATTGTGATACTAGTTTTGAATAAAAAAGATTTTGGAGAGAAACAAGCAACTGAGAACGTAATCGAATTAAACGATGTGGATTCCAAAAATGACAGTTTAAAGCCTGTCATTAGCCCTGAGGTGGTGCCTGCGATTACGAAGGATTCTTCTGAAGCGAAAAAGACCCCTGCCAAAATAGATAATGTTGCAAAAACTATTAAAAAGGAAGTTGTTCCCAATCAAAAAGTAGAACCCCAAACGGGATATTTTACTGATAGCAGAGATGGCAAAAAGTACAAATGGGTGCAAATAGGTGATCAGGTTTGGATGGCTGAAAATTTGGCTTATATGCCAAGGGATGGGAATTTTTGGGCGTACAAGAATGATGAATCGAATGCATTAAAATATGGCTATTTGTATGATTGGAAAACAGCAAAAACTATTGCTCCTGTTGGATGGCATTTACCTACCCGAGCTGATTGGGATTTATTACTCAAATATTTTGTGGATGACGAAGGCGAATACAATGCGTATTACTCGCAGTCTAAATTGGTTAAAGGAGGTGATTCTGGATTCGAAGTTTTATTTGCAGGAAGTTGTTTTGAAGATAAATTTAACAATATCGGAACGGAGGCTTATTTTTGGTGTGAAACAAAATATGATGAAGAATGTGCTTGGAGGATTACGTTTAGAACAGATGACTGCTGGCCTGATGAACCAATAGATATTGGTTATGGTGGAATAACTTGTGGAATGTCTGTTCGTTTGATAAAAGACGAGTAATTAAAGATTGTAATTCGTTCATTATACCTTGATGCAACTGTAACGACGAAATTCTTATCAACGCCAAATTTTGCCATATAGACGGGACATCCAGAAAACTAAGGATGAATGATTCTGAAAAAATCCGGTTTAGGCGCTAATTCAAAAAAAACAGCAGACACATGAAACCCAAGAATCAACTTTATTACTCCGTGGGAGCTCTGATCGCAGCGTGTATTATCATTGGATTGACATACAAAATGATTAGGTCACAAGGTTTGGATGTGCCAACGAACCCTTATATTGAAACACAGAAAGGCAAATCCTCCGATAGTTCCAGTAAACTAGGTAACGGCTCAACAGTTGACTCTGTTTTACTTCAAATGGTCACCGTAAAAGGGGGTGCGTTTGAACTGGCAAGAAACGGTCATCGGGTTAGTGTCAACACCTTTAATATGTGCAAAACGGAAGTTACCCAGGCCCAATGGCAAACAGTGATGGGTAACAACCCCAGTCGGTTTAAAGGGTTCAACTTGCCCGTTACAAATGTGAGTTGGGACGAAGTTCAGGATTTTATCGCAAAACTGAACCGGGTAACCGGCTTACACTACCGCCTGCCCTCCGAAAACGAATGGGAGTATGCAGCAGGAGGGGGAGAAAATGGCCGCACGCTTTATGCGGGGGCAAATACAGTGGACGAACTTAACACATATGCCTGGTACGAAAATAACGATGATTTTGGCCCGCGTGCGGTTGCGGCAAAACAACCAAATCAACTGGGCTTGTACGACATGAGCGGTAATGTGTGGGAATGGTGCCAGGATTGGCATGAAAGCGACAATAAAGCTTCACTGTCAGCCCAACAAGAGCCCGGATCGGGAACACATAAAGTGTACCGGGGTGGCGGGTGGAGTAGCGATCCCCTAAGTTGCCGGTCGGGCTGCCGCGCATACGATCTGCCTTCCGCCCGGGGCGATTGTCTTGGGTTTAGATTGGTTCTCACACCTTAATTTAAACATTGAGTATTCCTAAAATTAGAAATTATAGAGTGCGTGATCTCTAAATAAATGCCTAATATGAATTGTCCAACATGTAACCACGAAATCCCCGCCAACGCCAAATTTTGCAACGAGTGCGGGGCTAAAGTAGAAAACCAGGGCAAAACCTGCCCAAATGAAAAATGCAAACGGTCGGGATTACCGGCAGAGGCGAAGTTTTGCCCGGATTGCGGAACAATGCTTACTGAAACTAGTTATTCTTCAGTATTTTACGATTTAGATGAACGTATTTCAAATGCATTAGATTTTGATGAGTTTACAGATATTTTAGAATCTATAGATGATGAATCAAATAAAATAAAACAAGAATGGGTAATTACAGGTGTGACACTGGCGCAAAGCACTGAAGAGTATATCCAATGTGCACTGCTTTGGTCAATTGTACCAAATTACAAGGAAGCGATAGTAACGATGCAAAATGCAGAACTTATTGCAGATGGTTGTTGGGATTTAATTGATTGTGCTGAAGGTTGGGATGAATTAAAAGATGAATACATCGAATATATGAAAGAAAAAAACAGAGAGGTCAATGATGATGTCTATGACATGGGTATTCAGAGGTGTATTACAAAAGCAGAAAAACAGGCAAATAGCTATGAAGAATGGGAGAAAATCTGTTTGTTTTGGAAAAACTATGGAGATCAAAAGAAGGCTGATAGTTCATTTGAAATCTATAAAAGTAAGATCGATAGAATCAATGGTTCAATAGCGTACATTGACATGCCTATAGTTTCACATGGTACTTTCATTGGTAGAGGTTGCTATGCGGTTGTAAAAGTACCAAAGTCACTCGTTTTAAAAGGTGGCTTAGAAGTATCTCTTATATCTAAGAATGAAAGTGAAATGAAAACACTTTTATACTGGTTTGTTTTGCCAAATAATAAATGTGAGTCAGACTATATAACTGTAGATTCTGGAGATCAACTCAAATGCATTTTGAGAGGGACGGATGAAAATGATATCAAACAATCAGAAATTCTGAGGATTAATTTAAGAACCTTTAAGCCAGTTCTATGGTAATGTTTTTTTCTCATGAGCCACCTCAGCAAGCAAAAATCCATCAAGCGAAAACGCCAGCGGCGAAAGGAACGTAATAAACAACCGGGCGTGGGCGCTGGTTCTGCTGTGTCTGTTCAGAAACCTGAGGTGCGGATAAAGAACGGGTTGAAGATAACCACTATTCCAATCAGAGGACAAAAGCGTTGGATCATA
>QKCF01000035.1 GCA_003246935.1 Sunxiuqinia sp.
CCGGCAAACACAAATAGTGCATATGCGATCAAACACCAACGGTACCCCTTGTTTTCCAATGAGGTAAACTTACTTGTTAGATTAATCATCTCAGACCATTTTACATTTTTAACACAACCGAACGCCTTATAGGAGTCAGTATCGAATGCAAAATAGGAGGATGAGATTACAGACAGGATAATCAAATTTTAAATCCGCTATAATTAACAATTAAAGCGATTGCTTTTTGATTAAAAGAATGTGATTTAGAAGATTTATACAACAACGTAGAACTCATTCACCACAAAACCGCTGTTTACAGAAATACAAAAAAGAATACTGTAGTGAAACTGTCTTATCCCGATCTCATCTACTGGATCTTATCAATCCCATTCTTGCAAATATATTCATTTCTGGCCTTCTTTTCTTCCATTTCTTTTATGTTCTCGCTCTGGTCAATCCAATTTTCTTTGTGGTATAAGTGGTATTGAACAGCCAAATTCCGAACAGATTTCAAACGATATCCTGCTTTCTCAAACCGCCAGGTCAAGTCAATATCTTCTCCAATTGCAGGTCTTATATAATCTTCGTCAAATCCGTTTATTGCATAAATGGCTTTTTTGGAACAAGACATATTGCACCCTTTGAGTTGATACATTGATCGTAGACGAGGAATAAATCCCCAAATACCCGATGGATCGAAGAAATAGCCTTCTTCAACAAAACCACCTCCATTTTTCTTGATAAACCTACTTTTGCGAAAGATATATTTATTCATTCCCTCAGCGCTTAAGCTTTTATTTATCAAAAGGCTGGAGCTATACGAATCAAGCTTGATTCTCTTCCCGGCCAACACATAGCCATCTTCTGCTAACTTTAGGTGAAATTCAACAAACCGGGGGTGTAAAACACAATCTCCGTCAATAAAAATAAGATACTCACCGTTTGCATTTACGATCGCTTTATTTAAAGCTTGATTTTTTCTCCACCCCTGATCTTTTTGTGTTAAATGAAGAATCGGAAAATCACTTGGGTAACCATCTAAAAACTCCTTCATCTCCTGATGTTCTGCATCCTCCGACACTATCACCTCAAAACCCCTTACAGTCTGATCTTTAAGAGATTCCAAGACAACCTTCAAAGCTTCAACATTACTATAAACAGAAATAATAACACTTGCATTAACCTGCTCTTTAAAAAAATATTGCTTTTGAATATCCATCTTGTGATATTTTCAAATAATGCGATCTGATTTCATATACTTATCAATTCCATTAGGCGTAAAAACAATCCGTTCTTTAATAACACGATCACGGATTGCTCGATTTCGACTCATCAGATCTTTCTTTTTGTACGGACGGGGATGATCCAAGTGAACGCAAATTGCTTTGTAGCGTATTTGTCTTCCTTTAATACCTTTATTCATCAGACGTTCACCCAACTCCCTATCCAATCCGCCATAGTTCATGTCTTCATTATATCCGTTTACCGATATTATATCTGATTTAAAACCACTTACATTATGGCCATTCCATGTTGGTCGGGTGGGTGTCCCCCAATTCATCAAACTAGTGTAAAAACCAAAACGACTGACTTTGCTTAATTTAAATGTTCTGGCTTGTCCATTTTCAACCAACCATTTAATATTGAAAATATTTTGCTGAAAGATATCTTCCTTGGTTACCCGTTCCGTCACCTCTTCGGATAACTTCAAATAGCCCCCACTCAGGAAATAACCTGCTTCAGCATTTTGTAAGTGCACATCAACAAAATCATTACGAGGGACACAGTCATCATCCGTAAAAAGCAAATAATCGTACTTTGAAGCCATAATCGCCTTATTCAGAATCACGCATTTCTGAAAGCCGCTATCCTCGTGCCACACGTGCTGTATATCAAGTGAAGTATTTTCCTGATACCATCTGATCAGTTCGCGGGTTTCCTCCTTTGAACCGTCATCGGCAATAACGATCTCAAAATTCGGATTTGTTTGAACACTGTACCCCAAGAGTACTTTGCTCAACCACTCCGGTTTATTGTACGTTGTAATAACAACAGATAATTTATCCATTCAAAAAAAGCTAGTTCGCAAATATAGGATATTTATACCCAATTCATAAATGATCCAATATATCGTTTGGATGCCCTACCTCCTTGTCTTTAAAGTAAAAGAGCCACCCTATTCGGATGGCTCTGCAATATCGTTTCAAAGTGTCTTACAGACCTAACTTCTCGCGAACGTCTTTCGGAATGGCATTTTTATTCACCATGATACTGATGGTTTTATACGCCACATAAGGTTTTGAAGCGTAGAACAAACCATCAAATTTGTTGTAGTCGCCCCACGAGTTCTTCACCTTATAGTACAAATTGCCATCCTGATCTTTTGCTGTTCCAATGATCTGCATTCCATGGTCGTCGGTGGTTTCGTAATTATCAAAACCGACTTGTCGCATCACCTGAGTGATTTCTTTCTCTTTACCTGGGTGGTCCAATTTATAAAGCTGGGCATCCTTTTCTTTATTCGACATTTCTTCCCACTTAGCTATTTCTGCGTCCGACATTTCTTCTTTATCAACAGCCGGAACAACAGCCACTCCTGGGCGAGATGTACTGAAACCTTTCTCACTCACATCGGCCCCCCAAGCCACTGTATAGCCAGCACCAATTGAGTTATCAATCACTGCCATCAGTTCTTCCAATGGTAAGTTATAGACTTCACCCCACATCCAGTTATCCGGAATTTCTAGGACGAACTTGGTATAGAACGGATGATGTGTGAATGAAGTTAATTCCACATAATCGTCCATATTCAGGCCGACGTAACTTTTAGCGAAAGTCTCCGGCGTATAAGTTTTTCCTTCATATTTAAAGCTTTCAGGCAATTCACCTAAATAGGCATTCAAAGTTCCCTTAATACTTTCAGTCCAAGCCGAGCTCAACTTTTTATTGCCGTTCTCAACAACTGTTTTAACCTGATCGAGCAACATATTATCAAGCTCCGTATGCACGTGCTTTTCTTCGCCATAGTTTAGCCCATCATAGGCTGACTCCGGAACAATTCCATATTGATTGATCATTTGGGTTACATCGTGAAATGCACCCCCTGCTGCAAAATTGATATTGCCATGCAAACGCACATACTTGATTGCTTTTTGCAAATAGGTATGCCATACAATGTACATCTCCGAAAGATCAGTCACTGGCTTTCCTTCGCGTAACATCTCTGATTCGAGAAATGCAATTGTTGAAAACGACCAACAAGTACCCGATCTGTTTTGATCTTTAATAGGAGTGTATGCAAGTTCCTTAATAGGTGTAAATTGATACCCTTTCTCTACTTTGACGGTGTCTTCTTGCCCCCAGGCCGTTGTAGCTATTAATGCAATAACCAGCAACAAAGCCAGTCTCTTCATATCCTTCATTTTTTCATTGGTTTGAAATTCCCCTCTAACAGCACAAGATAGTGATATTGATTTGATCCGAAGCTCGCGCTTTTAATTAAAGCTGTAACTTAAAATCAATCCAGATTAAATTCGGTGCAATTTTGAATGTACAATCAGTAACCAATACTAAGTTTCCATTACAAAACTGATGTGACTTTTTTCGAGAAAACCCGAAATAATCCTGCATAGAACCTCTTTGTACCAGTTCTGCTATGTGCAAAA
>QKCF01000340.1 GCA_003246935.1 Sunxiuqinia sp.
GTCGCCAAAGGTTTTGTAATGCTGAAGTGCCAGGATGGTTGTTGGCACCAGTACGGCTACCTGTTTGCTGTCGGTGGCAGCTTTAAAGGCTGCACGCACAGCAATCTCGGTTTTCCCAAAACCAACATCTCCACAAACCAGGCGATCCATCGGGATCGGACGTTCCATATCTTCTTTTACAGCTGCGGTGGTTTTCACCTGGTCGGGTGTATCTTCAAAAATGAACGAAGCCTCCAGCTCGTCCTGTAAATACGAATCGTGTGAGAAGGAGTGGCCCATTTCCTGGCGACGTTTCGCATACAGGGCAATCAGGTCGCGGGCAATATCTTTTACTTTCGACTTGGTTTTGTCCTTCAGTTTCTGCCAGGCACCACTGCCCAGTTTATTAATTTTCGGCTCAACGCCTTCTTTGCCTTTGTATTTTGAAATGCGGTGTAGCGAATGGATGCTCACCAGCAGCACGTCGTTGTCTCGGTAAGTCAGGCGAATGGCTTCTTGGAATTTGCCATTGATCTCGGTTTTCACCAGTCCTGCAAATTTACCGATCCCATGGTCGATATGCACCACGTAATCTCCCGGATTCAGCTTGTTCAACTCCTTGATGGTGATGCTTTCTTTTTGTTCCTTCTTGCTTCGGGTTTTGAAACGGTGATAACGTTCAAAAATCTGGTGGTCGGTGTAGCAACACACCTTCAGATCGTGATCTACAAAACCTTCGTGCACCGTAAAGTTGAGCGGCGTAAATTTCACATTCAGCCCTTGGTCATCAAATATGGCTTCCAGTCGTTCAATCTGCTTTTCGCTGGTTGAAAGGATAAAGTTCTGATAGCCGTTGGCGAGGTTTTGCTGCATATTTTGGGCCAGCAACTGGAAGTTTTTGTTGAAAACCGGTTGCGGCACACTGTTAATTTCCAATTCATGGCCAGCCTTAAAGCCTGTTTGCGAGTTGCAGGCAACCAAACGAAATTGGTTGGCAGCTTCCCGAAACTCCTTGCCGGAAACAATGCGCTCCACTATATCTTCTTCCTGGCCCTCCAGCCCAATGGTACTGTTATAAAACTGATCCATCAGCTCGGTGATTAGTTGCAGATCGTTGAAGAAAAGCAGGCTGCTTTCCGGAATAAATTGCAGGAAGTTGGCGCGGCTGGCGTCCTTCAAGCTGCTTTTCACATTCGGGATGATGACAATTTTGTTGAGCTGATCTTTCGAGATTTGTGTTTCGATGTCGAAACTGCGGATGGTGTCTACTTCGTCCCCAAAGAAATCCAGTCGGTAAGGATCTTCGTTTGAAAACGAGAAAATATCGACCAAACTGCCGCGAATGGAATATTGCCCTGGCTCGTAAACGAAATCAACCCGCTCGAAACCGTATTCAAACAGCACATCATTCAGAAATTCGATCGAAAGACTATCGCCCTTAATGACTGCAAAACTATTTAAATCCAGTGCCTCGCCGGTGATTACCTGTTCAACCAGTGCCTCGGGGTAGGTAATAATCTTGACAGGGTTGCCCTGGCGAACCTGGTTCAGTACTTCGGTACGCTGAATAATGTTCTCCTGTTCGAGATGTTCCGGATGGATCATCCGCTTGTATGATCCGGGGAAGAAAAGCAACTGTGCATCCGTTTGCAGGTTTTGCAGATCGTCGTAAAAATACGAAGCTAGCTCTTTATCATCGAGGATAAACAGCTGAACCTGTTGCTCGTTTTCGGCAAGCAAGGAGGCAAAAACAGTTCTTAACGATCCGACGAGACCTTTGAGCTGTGTCTTCGATCCGGTTTTTCCGATAAGGTTTAGCGCTTGCTGAAAGGTTTTGTGTTCGTGGTATAGTTTTCGAAAATCTGCTAATTCCAAGGCTGAAAAATTTTGATCGCTAAGATACAAAATTGTTTTCGGCTATCATTTCATCGGTAACCATGCAGGTGAAAAAGCTTGTTCAGAATGAACTAAAATTTTACATCAGCGTTAACATATCCAGATATCTGAATATAAAAACCGAAAACGACCATGTTACACACAAACTTGAAACACGTTCTATCAGCTACAGATCACCAAAAGCTGATTTCTGAAAACGAAAATGTGATGATATGCTGCGGACGAATGGGGCCAATGTGTATTCCAGTTTATGCCGCGATGACCAAATTGGAAAATCAATACCCTCAGGTTGTTTTTGCTGATATGGAATTCGACATTTCCGACGCGGCGGTGATTCGCGATGCTCCGGAATGCCGCAATTTTATGGGCTTACCGTTTGTGATGTATTACAAAAACGGAAAAGTGGCACATGCCTCAAGCAGTGTCCTTTCGACTTCACAAATTGAAGAGGTCTTGAATCACAAATTATTGAAATAGAAGTCTTCTTTATAATTAATGATTATTAGGTTTTTGTTTGTTGGTTAAGGTTGTCCTTCGGGGCAGCCTTTTCTTTCAAATAACGGGGCATGAGTGTCAGGTTACCTGCCGTCGATTTGTCTGTTTTCATGGTTTTCAAAACCCAGTAGAGCCCTTTTTGATTCGATTTCATTTCCGTTAGAAGTAACTGAATCAAGAGGTGTTCTATGAACGAGAGAATACCCCATCCAATCGCGAACCAGTAGAACAGTGGAAAGAAACCTACTGTGAAAAGGATCAAAAAGAAACTTCCTAAAATATAACCGCTGATTTTCCACGAATAAAGGTGAAAACTTGATATTCGTTTGAATTTTATCAAAGAAAAAAGATCTGTTGAGAGAAAAAGAACCAGGAAAACTGTAAAGCTTGTCAGGTAAGGCCTGAAGTCGTCCAGCTTGAAAACAAATATGCCGGTTGTTGCCAGGATAAAAGTTCCCAAATCTGCGATAGAATCCAGCCGGGCGCCGATTTCAGTCTTTTGGTTGAAGGTTCGTGCAATAAAGCCATCGAGGATATCAGTTATCAGGTTGATGACGAGCAATAAAACAAAGAGTTTTTCGTCGCCGTGCAAGGCCAAGAATAATACAAAAGGAAATGAAACCAGACGGTAGAATGACAACACATTCGGTATCGTCAGCAGTTTTTTGTCTATCATAAATGGATGAATTAATACACCCGTAACGATAAATGTCACACGAAAGTTACCCAGATTCTGGGTGCTGATTATAACAGTCGAATCCGGATCCCTCCGTTCATCACAAATCCATCGGTTGGTGCCCAAATATCCGTAAATACAGGGTTGTTGTAGGGCGGTAAAACCAAAGGTTCAAAATTGGTTTGCTTCGTGTCGCCGAAGTTTTCAAAGTTCACAAACACCGAGAATCGTTCAAAATGACGCATAATCATAAAACCCATTACCCAATAGTTTGGTTTGCGGTCGTAAGCCTCGTCGTACTGCCAGCCGGTATAATAAAGTTCGTAGCCGATCGACCATTTTTCTTCCTGGTCAAACATTAATACGGCTCCTGCGCTGTGCTTGGGCGTCAGTGGTTTCTGGTTATTCAGATTGTCGTACTTCAGCTTGGTATCGTTGAGTGCATAATTCACAAATAGTTTGAAGTCGTTGTAGGTGAATTTCAGGTTGGTCTCAAAACCAGTGCTTAGGATATTGCCATCCGCATTTTCGAAATAATAATCGTTGTTGCTGTCATCTCGCAGGACCAGTGCATCCTTCAGACAGTTGGTTAATCGAGAAGGTCAGTTCATCGAAGAAGACGGTCCGGTAGTTCAGGTCAAAGTTGCCTCCAATTGAACGTTCCGCCTTAGCATCTTCATCAATCAGGGGCTGAATATTTCGGTAATACAAACGCTCGGCATCTTCGGTAAAAATGGTCGGTAGTTTATAGCCCAATGCACCGCCAAGGCGCATTGTTAATTTATCTGTTGTTTTATAAAGCAGAGATGCACGAGGCAGGACAAACGATCCAAAATCAAAATCGAAGTCATAGCGCAAACCGCTTTCCAATGCCATTTTTTCGTTAAAATCAGTTGTGTTTTGCACAAAAGCACCTACCGTGTTGTGGGTGTAACTACGGTCTGCGTTGTTACTGAAGAGATCCTCGTCAAACTGCTCGAAATAATGGTTGGCTCCCAGTTGCCAGTCCGAATCATCATTTTGCTGAAGGGTGTATAAGAGTTCGGTAAATCCCGAAGTTTGGTTTCCTTTAAACTGATAATCCGGAATGTGCAGGTCACGATCGAAATAGGTTATACTG
>QKCF01000313.1 GCA_003246935.1 Sunxiuqinia sp.
TTGAAAGAAGAATAGCTAATCGTTATTCAAATATTTAAGGGAATTGTTTATGAAAATTATTAAGAGAGGAATAGGAATATTGATTTTATCTATTCCTGTTTTGTTTATGTCTTGCTCAACAGGTAAACTCGTTGTTGAGCAGGAGCAAACAGCACTTAAGCTGGCGGCTGGCGGGAATTATCAGGCTGCTACAGATGAGTGGAGCAAGTACATTACCGAACGGGTCGCAAAAGGCAATGAGGTTGCTGCTTCTGATTACGCCGTTGCGGCAAAGACGGCAATGAAAGCAGATCGTAAAGATTTAGCCGAGAAATGGTTTGGATTGGCTAGTTATGGTGGTTACTCTGATGCTGAAATGGAGTTGGAACTAGCGAAGATTTACCAAGAGGGCAATGAGACTCCAAAGGAAATGAGTACCCTTGAACGATTTCGGGCGAAATATCCGGATGTCCCGGAAATTAGTGATGTAAATGCTCGTTTGTTCGCGATTTATGCCGGATTGAGAGATGATCAGCAAGCATTGTCTTCATGGACTGGTATGACTGCAGAAAAGAAAAGTGAGTTGAAGTATCTGGAACTCTATTTCAAAATTATGCTTCGTCGTGGTTCTGATGAAGAGAAAGAGCAAACGGCTAATCAGGTGATTGAGATCGACTCAAATAATGTAAGCGCTTTGGAATGGCTTGGGGAAACGCTCTACCGGCGTGCAGAAGAAAGCTATCAAACAGAAATGAAAGCCTATGAGAAGAACCACACTCATATGCAGTATTTACATCTGACGCAAGAGCTGAAGGTAATCAACGGCAATTTCCAAAAATCGTTAGATTGTTTCACGAAGTTGTGGACTATCGAGCAAAAGAAAAGCTACGCGACTTATTTGACCAATATTTATACGCGTTTCGATAATAAAGAAAAGGCAAATTATTACCGGAAATTTGTTGAGTAGTTCGATAAAGAATAAAGAAGTGAGGCTGTTTCGAAAGGAGCAGCCTCATTTTGTTTTTGAAAAGCCTTAGACAGTACTTGCTGCGGTTTTAATTCTTTTGTTTGTATTTTCGTGAAAAATAAATTGAAATGGACGGACGAAAGCGATCGGATGTAAAAATAGAAAGTCATGTGATGATTGTTGAAAAGCACAATCAGCGTAGCGGAGAGTTAACAGAAGGCTATGTCGAACGGATTTTGACGAATTCGTCAACCCACCCGCACGGAATTAAAGTTCGGCTTGAAACCGGCGAGGTTGGTCGTGTACAGCAGATTTTAGAAGACGATTAAAACGCAGAATATGAAAGTTGTTTCAACCAATATTGGGAAAGCTGTTGAAATAGAATGGCAAGGAAAGAAGGAACTCAGTGGACTGTACAAATATCCTGTTGATGAGCCAATCTTTCTGGGAAAAGAAGACGTGGTGAAGGACGATGTGATGGATCGGAAATACCACGGAGGACTGGAAAAAGCTTGTTATCTGTATTCGAAAGACCATTACGACTGGTGGAAAGCTCGCTACCCGGAAGCCAATTGGGAATTGGGTTTTTTCGGTGAAAACCTGACGGTCGAAGGAATCGATGAATCGCAAATTCGTATTGGTGATGTATTCCGTTTGGGAGATGCTGTAGTGCAGGTGACACAGCCTCGTCAGCCGTGTTACAAGCTGGGTATTCGTGCTGACAATCCCAAAATAGTTGGCGATTTTTGGAATTCTCCCTATCCCGGTGTTTATGTCCGCGTATTGCATGAAGGGGAGGTGAAAACCGGCGATTTGATGGAGTTGGTCGAAGCTGCAACTGCAAATATGACATTGGCAGATGTGTTTTCCCTTTTTACGCATGAGCGTACCAACATTGAAAAGTTGCGCAGAGCTGTTGTTATTCCCGAGATGGCAGCTTCCTGTCGTAAAGATCTCAACAAACGCTTGCTTATTGCCGAGGAAGGACTCTAAGATTCAAGCAATCTTGACGCCTCGGAAACACTTTCAACCGGTAATTTACAGGTCTGATTTTCACAAACGAAGATTCTGCTTAGTCCCGGAGTCACGCGGTTGTAAAGTAATGGAAGTTGCTCCGAATTGCCCGGACAAAAGACACAATTAGGCAAATACTGTTGTTGCATTTCACGGGAAAGCTGAACAGCTTGATCTCCGGTGATTGCAATGTCATAAAATTCCTTCGCGAAGTTCAGAGCCAGATTCATCCAATTGGCATGGCCCGATGGATAATTCATTACGCTGTCGCTAACGACGAGCAACATCGCCTTAGCTGTAATCGGATAGCTGTGGTTGTCGAGTAAATGTCCCAAGCGCACGAGGTTGTTTGCCATAACCGAGTTGGAAGATGGGATGACATTATCCTGTACTTCGATAGTGCGGCTGATCAGGTCGGTTTGTCCCTCGGCGCTGAAATAGAAAATCGTCCGTTCAGCATCGTAGAAATCGCGAAAACAGGTCGTGCAGAACAGGTCGGCTTGTTTCAGATAATCAATCTTTCCCGTCACCTCGAATAAGTCAATTAACGCCTGAATAAACAAGGCATAATCTTCCAAAAAGGCAGTGATCTTTGCTTGCCCGTTTTTATGCGAGTGCAATAACAATCCTGGTTGTGGCTGAAGGCGGCTTAATATGAAGTCGGCATTTTTCTGCGCTAATTCCAGGTATTCTTCTTCACCGAAAGCTTTAAAACATTCAACCAGCCCGGAGATCACCAAGGCATTCCAGGAAGTCAGGATCTTGTCGTCAAGAGCAGGGCGTACCCGTTTGCCCCGGGCTTCTTTTAATTTTGCTTTCCATTTGGCAACTTTCAATTGAAGCTCATCAAGTTCAAGGGAGTTGGATTTCACAAACGCTAAATCGCTCTGTTGGCGTAACAAGATGTAGTTACTGTCTTCCCAATATCCGTCGTCGTTTACATTAAAATAATTGGCAAACAGCCAATATTCTTCTTGAATGAGGTTTTGCAGTTCTGCCTGTTGCCAAACGTAATACTTCCCCTCTATGCCTTCACTGTCAGCATCAAGCGAAGAATAGAAGCCATTCTCAGGTGAGAGCATCTCCGTTTTTAACCAATCAACGGTTTCCCGAACGACCTGACGATATGATTCGTTTTTGAATTTTCGGTAAGCTTGCGCATAGAGACTAAGAAGTTGCCCATTGTCATACAGCATTTTCTCAAAGTGCGGCACTTTCCAGAACGAGTCGGTTGAATAGCGGGCAAAACCACCGCCGACCTGGTCGTAAATGCCGCCATGCGCCATCTTCTCTAAGGTTGTCAATACATGTGTCTCTACTGCCGCATTTGGCTCCTGATGCGTCCAACGCAACAGAAACTGAAGGTTTACAGGCATCATAAATTTGGGAGCACCTTTGCTGCCGCCATTCTGCAGATCGAAACCATGCTGCCAGTTTTCTACCGACTTTTTTATTGACAACAGATCGGTTTGCTGAACTTCAGTAGTGACCGGAAGCAGCGAGCTCTGCGTAATTCCTTCGGTCAGTTTCTCAGCATACTCCATTGTTTTTTCCGGGTATTTTTCATGGTAATCGGCAATCTGTTGCAGTGTATTCACCCAACCATCTTTTTGAAAATAAGTTCCACCCCAAATGGGGCGACCATCCGGTAAGGCAATCGCATTGAGAGGCCAACCACCACGTTGGGTCATCAGTTGCACGGCAGTCATATAAATCTGATCCACATCGGGGCGTTCCTCCCGGTCAACCTTGATGCATACAAAATGCTTGTTCATCACCTCGGCGACCTGCTCATCTTCAAACGACTCATGTTCCATCACATGACACCAGTGGCAGGCTGCGTAACCGATACTGATCAGCAATAGCTTATTTTCATTCTTCGCTTTCTGCAATGCCGCTTCTCCCCAGGCCATCCAGTTTACCGGATTATGCGAATGTTGCAAAAGATAAGGTGACGTTTCGTTAATCAGATCGTTTGTGTAGCTGTAGTTCGTCATGGTGAGCTGTTTAGTGTTCTGAGCCTACTAGAACAGATGCTATTCTTAAAAGTTTTACAATCCAATGGCAGAAGTCGTTAAATAATCAATAATGGTCATTGAATGTTACAATCACTGACGTTCTCCCTACATGTTAATGGAATGGCTACAGAAAAATTTCTCCGCGCAAATAAGTTTTTGTTTTTCCGGCAATGAGTACCCGGTCGCCGTTGAGGCTTACCTGAAGTTCGCCTCCGCGTTGAGAGAGCTGGCGGGCAGTCATTTCGGTTTTTCCAAGACGCTTTGACCAATAGGGAGTTAGAGAAGTGTGTGCAGAGCCGGTCACCGGATCTTCGTCAATCCCAACACCCGGAGCAAAAAATCGACTGACAAAATCAACCTGATCGCCAGGAGCAGTAACAATCACTCCGCGAACGCTGGTTCTGGCCAGCTGGGTAAAACTCGGCGTTATTTCCCGAATTTCTCGTTCATTTTCGAAAACGAGTAGATAATCGGTTTTACCCTTGAAACAAGCCTTGGGGAGCTTGCCTATGGCCTGGAATATTTGGTTTGGTGCATCAATGGGGCGAATCGTATCGGCAGGAAAATCCAATTGAAATTTATCACTGTTTTTACGCACCCGAAGCGAACCGCTTTTACTGGTGAAGACAATTTCATCGTGCGGGTATCGGGCTTCTTCGAAAATAACATGTGCCGTTGCTAAAGTTGCGTGGCCGCAAAGTTTTACTTCGGCTTTGGGCGTAAACCATCGAATTTCAAATCCTTCTGTTGTTGGCACAAAAAAAGCTGTTTCGGAAAGATTATTTTCCATCGCAATTTGCTGCATTACTTCGTCTGTCAGCCAGTTGTCTAACGGAACGACAGCCGCGGGGTTTCCCTTGAACAGGCCCTCAGCAAAAGCATCAACTTGAAAGAGCGGAAGTTTCATGGTGCAGTGTTTTCCCAAAGTTAACGAATCGGACTAAAATTTCATTGATAGTCTCAGGTTAAGTTTACGTTCGGTGAGGTAATTGGGTACACCATACATATCGCCGTAATTACTACTCACCCAAAAATAAGAAACGGTATTTTTGATCCCCAGCAGATTCAAAACTTCCAGGCTCAACGACATTTCTTTAATCTTTTGCAGTAGCTTGCTTTGTGTTTTCAGTGTTTCGGCACTGATAATGGCTTTTGAAATGCCGATGTCGATGCGACGATAAGGGGGCATGCGGAAAGTATCCTGGTAGCGCTCTCCATTTGGAGGGCCGGTCGGTAGCCGTGATCCGTAGAATGCAGCTAAATGAACTTTGTAGCTTGGGTCTCCGGGGAAATAATCCTGGAAGAACAGGCTGAAGGTCAGAAATTGATCTGTTGGACGGGGAATCCAGCCATGACCGTCGCCTTCAATATCTTCTTCGGTTTGCAGCAGCGAGATACTAGCCCACGATTGTACACCGCTTACAAATTCACCATGAATACTTAAATCCAGCCCGGCAGCGTAGCCTTTGGCTTGTTGGTCGGCCAGATATTGAATTTGCACATTGTTGATTTGATAGGGCGTGAGTCGAGAGAAATATTTGTAGTACAATTCCGATTTAAACCTGAAAGGACGATCCCAGGCCTGGAACAGGTATTCGCTTCCTGCTACCAGTTGCCATGATTTTTGTGCCTTGGTATCCGGATAAACATTCCCTGTACGGTCTTTCAATTCTTTGAAGAAGGCCGGTTGAACGTAACGTCCGCCGGAAAGGTGAAAAATGAATTGCTTTTCCCATTCGGGGAAATAGCTGACTGATACGCGTGGACTGAGCAGAAACTCTCCGGAATATTTCCGGTAATTCGCCCGCAGCCCGGAGGTGAGGAACAGTTTGCCCGATTCGACCGGAACAGCCCAAGTATCTTGCAGGTGAGCCGAAGCTTGCCAGGTTGAAAACTGGTTGTCGGTGTTGGAGCTACTGTACAGCAAAACATCGGTGGCAGAGTAGGGAAGCGAGTAGCCCGTTGAGTCGCGCATCACCCATTCGTTCACCTTGTCGGCTATTTCTTCGCGCTGCACTTTGAAGCCCCAATTCAGCAAATGTGCTTCCGAGTTGTAAGCACCTTTATGTGTCAGACTGTAAACTTTTGCATCGAGTTTGTTGCGGGCATGGTTCAAAAAGCTACCAACGCCCAGGTTGAGGATGCTGTCGGCGGTGCCGGAAGTTGACCAATCACGTTCCAGCTCATTCAGGTAGTATTGCCCTTCAATGTCGTAGTTTACTTCTTCCTGTGTTTGAAAGGCAGATGCAATCAATTTCAAATTGAGCTGACTGTTTGGATGAAAATTAAACGACAACGCTCCCAAATCTGTATTGAAATGATCCTTTTCCTGACCATCAAAATAGACCTTGGTTTCCAGAGGTTGAGTCCAGGTGCCGAAAGTGGTGGTGCGGGTTTCCGGCACAAACAAGTAATCGTTGCGGGCAATATTTCCAAGGAAGGAAACATCAAAAGCATCGGATACCTGGTAGGTAATATAAGCCTGCAGGTCTGTGAAATCTGGATTGTAATCACCCTGTTCGTCCAGTGAGCCCAGCAAGTATCGGTTGGTTTTGTAACGGGCACCACCAATAAAGCTTAGCTTTTGGTTCTTGGTGGCATCTTCCAGGTGCAGCGATCCTCCAAGCATACTCGCCGAGACTGATCCTGCAAAGCTTTGAGGCTTCCGGTAGCGAATGTCGAGCACCGAAGCCATTTTGTCGCCGTACTTGGCATCGAACCCCCCACTCGAGAATTCGATCGACGAAACCAGGTCGGAATTAATAAAGCTCAATCCCTCCTGTTGCCCCGAACGAACCAGAAATGGTCGGTACACTTCAATATCGTTCACATACACCAGGTTTTCGTCGTAATTACCACCGCGAACCGAATATTGAGAGCTTAGTTCGTTGTTGGTCGACACACCCGGCAGGGTCTTAATCAGCGCTTCCACCGCACCCGACGAGGCATCGGGAATCACGTTACCAAATTGCGGATCGATACGCGACATATTTTGTTGAGCGCGCTGCTGGCGGATGGTTACTTCCTCAATATTTTCATTGCTTTCTGATAGCTGGATGTTCAGTTTAATTTCGTCACCGGCTCTGGTTTGCAACTCTTTTTGTTGTGGCTGGTAGCCAATCATCGAAAAGACTACTGTAACCGTGCGGTTAGCCGGAATTTGCAGGGTGTAGCGACCCTTTTTATCGCTTGTCGTGCCAATGGGATATCCTTTCAAACTAATGTTGACGGATGAAAGCGCTTCTCCTTTTTCGTTATTAACAGTACCGCTAAGAACACCGTTCAATGCCTGGGCATACAAGCCGGAGTTGAAGCAAAGAACGAGCAGGATAGTCAGGAGTATAACTGGTTTCATTCAACTAAAATAATGTTTTCTATCTAACTGTTTCCGGAGGAGGTAAATTGTTTGATGAAGTAACTTTTAAGCAGAACAAAAACATTGATGCTGTTGGTTGTATTTGCAGCTTATATTTAAAGTTTCACTATCTGGCTCAGCGCCTGCAGGTATTTGACAACGAATGATTCGCATCTGAAATGAGTCCTGTGTTTTGTGTTTGGTGACCGATCGAAAAATGAACAGCCGATCAGCCACCATGCATGGCATCTAAACCCTAAGGACTTTGGGAATAATCCTTCTGCCTTAGCGCAGAACGATGCTGCTATGTAGAATCATAGATATTCTTAATGGCAGAATTATTATTCCATAGAGAAGAACTATGATTCCAAAGGGAATGATCCTTCTTCTACATGGAATCATAGCTATTCCAAACAGCAGGAAGGCCATTCCATAGGGAATATCTATTATTCCAAAGGGAATTACTTCACTGCGCTGTGGAATAATGACTGTTCCTTAAAAGATTAGTCCAGTTTCTTATAAATAAAGTTGTCGTAGGTCACGTCACCCTCTCCAAAAGCAATCAGGCCGGCTCGAAGGCTGAGGAATTCTCCAAATACATTGTGGTTAAATCCGCTGGCTTCGATGCTTCGCTCCACACGTTCCCAGTTTTCTCCGTTGGCACTGAAGTAGAAGCTTACTTCATTCTCGTCATTCAAAATACGCAGGTAGCCATGATTGCCCAATTCGTTTGGGACGCTAATCTTGCGTTTGCCGCGGTTGTACACGCTGAAGTTCTTTTCGTTTACAGTGATGTGCATATTGCCGGCTTCGTTGTAGTACAGACAAAGTCCCCCTGTGGCACCTTCACGAAGCGTAAACTCCACCTGAATTTCATATTTGCGGTCGCCTGCATTAACCAGTAGCGGGGAGCTGTCGTCGAATGATTTCCCCTCGGCTTGAAAAATCAGTTCGCCTTTTTCAACTTTTGCGCGCTCTGGTTTATACCGTTTGAAGAACTGCCATTGCAAGCCAAGCTCATCGTGTGCAAAGTCATCTGAAAGTCCGGGATTGCTCATCGCCGGCTTACCAGCTGGCGCCGGAAGTTGGTCTTCAGCAAGTATATTATCCGGAACTTTAAACCAACCGTCTGCAGTCCATTCAATCGGGAGCATCAACATTTGTCGGCCGAGTGTCCAAAAGTATTTCTCGTAGCCATGGTACATCATCCACCATTGGCCTCCGGTGTCTTCAACCAGCGTCCCATGTCCCTGGTTCCACCACTGCTCGCTGCGGTCTTTGGTATGTACCACCGGGTTGTAAGGTGAATTCTCGAATGGACCGTATGGCGATTTTGCCCGCGCCGAAACAACCATGTGTGCTGTTGCCGGGCCGGCAGTTCCGCCTTCGGCAGTTGTCAGGTAATACCAGCCGTCTTTAACGGTCGACTTAGGGGATTCAAGACAGAAACATTCGGTGCTCCATTCTTTGGGGAATTGCCAGCCATCGTAATTGAAAACTGGCTCGCCATCGGTGGCCAGGCCGTCTGCAGTTAGTTTTACCACATAACCTCTTGACAGGTAGAGGTAGCGATTCCCTTCTGCGTCCAGAACATGTCCGGGATCGATAAAGCCACTTAGTTTTAAATCGATGGGCTCACTCCATGGGCCTTCAGGTGAATCGGCCACAACCACCCAATTAGTGCCACCAGCTGGAAAGTAGATGTAGAACTTTCCGTTTACATACACCAAATCAGGCGCCCACACTGAACCAACGTATTCATTCAGTGCATGTGAAATACGTTCCCAGTGAATGAGGTCTTTCGAATGCCAAACCAGCAGTCCCGGGTAATAGTCGAACGACGAGTGGGTGAGGTAGTAATCGTCGCCCACGCGCACTACTGACGGGTCAGGATAGTCTCCGCCCAGCACCGGGTTGGTGTAAGTTGGCTCTTGTGCCCAGGTGTTTAGTGTGATTACCAATGCAGTAATCAAAAACGTTACTTTCGATTTTAATGTTTTCATAGTTATTTGGTTTGTGGTTACTGCTAACTAGTCATCCCATTCAATTTTCAAATCTTTAATCAACGTGGC
The DNA here is from genome assembly GCA_003246935.1 of Sunxiuqinia sp. GTDB lineage: Bacteria > Bacteroidota > Bacteroidia > Bacteroidales > Prolixibacteraceae > Mangrovibacterium. The sequence continues at coordinate 9,406 of QKCF01000313.1, forward strand.
ACCGCCGTCAACTGTCCCCGTATGTTGAAAGCTGATTCCTCCGAACTTGTTCGGTTGAATTTCTGTTTCCAGATCCACGATGCGTTTTACTTCTGATTCATCATGCTTGGCAAAATAATCGAGGAGATTTTCTGCGTGAGCAATCAGTTTATTGTCTTTCACCTCGAGTGTGATCTTGCAGTTTGGAAGATAGCAGGATGCTGAAATTGGCTCACTAATTGGTGTTGGCGTTGCGTTTTCGTATTTCATCAGGATGAAGTCGATCGCATCGCCGTATTTGGTGGTGCGGATCAGGCGCAGGGCATAGCCGGTCATTTGTTGCACATCCATTTTTATGCCAATGTCCATATACTGAGCACGGGCCGAGCTGAAACCTTGTCCTGCAGTTTTTGAAGGCACAGCGGTAAAGCTGATTTTCATATTACCGAATGAATCGCCAATCGGTTCGTAGCGAAGGCGGGCACCTTTGGTATTTTGCACAAAACCTGAGTCCTGTGCAGCACCGTTGATGCCCGGTCCGTAGTACCAGGGATCGCGACTGTTGTCAGCTTCCCAGTACCATTCACGGGTGTCGGCAGGGGCATAGCTGTCGAGTGTCCAAAATCCCGGCAAAACCTTGGGCTGGTAGGCAGTCGACATATTCTCAAGGTTCGGAATCAATTGTTTCGAATTCTGTTTTACATCTTCAGCGGTGATTTTTTTTGAATAAACTGTCGTTTCAGCATCACCCGGGTGGCAGCGCAGGTGTTTGGGCGAAACACTCGCTTTAATATACCAACCAATATCGCCGGCCGATAATTTGTAGCTTTTCATAGGTTTGTTGAAGCGCGAAACACAGATCTCAATGGGATCGGAACCTTGTGCATCGCTGCAGCGGTACCAACTAATCAATGACTCGTCTTCGTAGGGCATGTCGAGTTTGTAGTTGACTTGCAGATTGCCTTTTCCATCGTTGCTAATTGTTGGCTTTTGAACGAATGCAGGAGGAGGCAAAAAGGAAGGAGCTACCGATAGAACGGCTGCAGATTCTAATCCTGCATCGGTTGAGGCGTCGACAATAACTTGCATGGTTTCATCTTGCTCGTTGGTCGGGATCACCAGGCAGGAACCATCGTTTTGAACCTCCAGCTTTACTAATCCTTTGTATTCCGGTGCCAGTGACCAGCCGATTTTTTCGCCTTTTAATTCGTAATTGCCAAAGCGGTAAGTCGTAGCAGTTAAAATCAGACTGTCTTTGCCGGTTTCCAGCTTTTGTTGTGTTGGTTTTACTTCGAGCAAAGTTGGGAGCATACTGTAATTTTTGTCTGTTGCAGCTTCTTTTGTTTGAACTTTATCTTTTACGCCCATCGGATCCCAGTCGTCATCACCGCGTAGCAGGTTGTAAGTATTGTAGACGGTCTCGTTATTCAATTTGAAACAATAAGCATCTAGTACATCTTTGTTCGTCATGTCGACCGTTGCAAAAGCGTTGTTTTCGTCCATGAAAACTGAGTCGCCGTTGAAGCTTACCTGGTATTGATAGTAGCGGGCTTCTGTTGCCGGAAGATCCCTCCAACCAAGGTAATCAACCTGATTGCCTTCAAAGCGGGAGTCGACTATGGTGACAGGGCCGGTTCCTTTTACAAGGTATTGGGGGCCGCGGGTCAATGCATGCATGTCGCTGTTTAAAAAGACGGCGCCAGTGCCGACAGTGTGTCCAAATGGTTTGCTGCTATAGAAGTCGAGCGTACAGTTGAGGTAAACAGCAGAGCCATTCAATGCATCGTCGGTCGATTCGAAGTGGCAATGATCGAACAAGGTGCGCTTGCTTCCCCAGAACGGGCCCGTGTTGAGTCGACTAATGAAGTTGCAATTGCGTGCCAATACTTTGTCTCCATCGGAGAAAATCAGCTGGGCCTGTACGATGGCCGATCCTCTTTTGGGGCGGTTTAGTTTCGGATTAAGCGAAAATTCCAAATCGATGTTGCAGTAGTTTCCAAAGGTGATATTCTCGGCGGTAAGGCCATCACCTTTGATGTTGAATAGGGTGAAGTTCCCTTTGGAACCCATTGTCTGTCCGCGGTTGGCGGCCAGAATCACGTTGTACGGATCGTCGGAAAGACCATAAAATTTGAGCCACTTGCATGAGAATTCCATGCCGAACGGTGTGGTGCTACCTTCTTTTGGAACACGAACTTCGGGATCCTCTGGATCATCAACCCAATACACCCATGGGGCGATATAGATAACCATTGGCTCGGCTTCGGTTCCGTCGGTCAGTTGAGCAACGGCATCTTGCAGATTGTTGAATACGTATGGTGACTTTGCGACTTCATCAGAAGAAAGCGATCCATCCAGGTAGAATGCATTTTTGCCCAGCTCTATTTTTTCGCCTTTGTAAGTGATGTAATCTCCTTCAAAACTCAGCTCTTTATTAAGTGAGTTGACTTTCTGAGCGTGCAAAGGAACCGTCCAGACGATGACTGCCCATAGCAAAAGTATTGTTTTTAAGATGTTTCCAACGGATTGTTTCATGGGGTGCTATTTTTCGTTTTTTAAATAATTCAGCAGTAGGTACATATTTCGGATATAGGTGCTTGTTGAAATGTATTCCTGATCAGTTGTGTCCTGATAGGGGGAAGTGTCGGTTTCGTCACCCACGAAGGTTGAACCGAATTCTGTCGTCTGCTCTTTCGATGTTCCATCACCAATGTAGGGATGGCTGGTCATGGCATTTTTGGTCAACCATCGGTTTTGATCATCCAAGGCAGCAATGATTTCCCGAACGCGGTCTTCGGAAGGAGCAAATTCGAAGTTGATGCGATTTAAATCGTAATAGGATTGAGGAGTTCCCTCGTGTACAAATTTTCCCGGAAGCAGGGGAGAATCTTTTGTTGCTTTGGCAAGCGGAATCGAATTCAGGCGAGCATATTCATCTTTTAGTTCCTGTAGTTGAACTCTGGATTTACCTCCATAGTGTCCCAAAAGGTGCGTATCATCTTCGTCAAGGTAATAACTTCCGTATTGTACGTTTGAACCTTTCCGGTGAACGTAGATGGGCTTTTGTGTTTTGGGATCGATGAACATCGGGTATTTTCGTTCTCCGTCCTGCTTTTCCGGAGGGAGCTGAACGGATTCAAGCCATTTGATTGCTGCCGGAACACGTGCTAGGTAACGAGTGTCTCCCGTTAGTTGATAGAATTTGAGCAGAAGCATGGCATTATCGCAAGTTGTACTTGGCAGTAAGGATGCCGGTTCGTAGGTTCTTGCTCCTGCTGTTTTCATGTCGAGAGTAAGTTGTTGTCCCCACGCACCACATCCATCTTGCGAAAAGAGGTAAAAGTCCATTCCTCTTCTTATCGGATCGAGAAAACGTTCTTCGCCCAAGGTTTCATAGCATTGAATTAAAAAGTGAACGTTTTCCCAGGTTACATCGTCGTTGAAGGTGTAAAAGGAAGTATAGTCGGGATGTCCTTGTTTGTTGAAATCGGATCTCAACGGGTAGCGCTGCGGCCATCCGCCTTCTGCGTACTGGCTTTTCAGAATGAAGTTGATGGCTTTTTCCAGTGCGGGCTTAAACTTGGGATCCAGTTTTTCGAGGTACATTCGGAGTAGGAAGCGAGCTGCATCGGAGGTGATATCGTCGTCGAAAGTGGAATTGCCGTAATAATGTTGAAATTCTTCCAGTCGCCAGCCATTTTTGCCAATGGTAGCGTACCATTGCTTCATCGATCGGTCGCCTGCAAAGTCAACCATGTAGTTCCAGCCGCCTTCGTTACTTTGTCCCCAAATGACTGCAGCTGCGGCCTTTTCCGCGGCTTGATAGTAATATTCATCGTTTGTTGCGTTGTAGGCTTCGAGAAACAGATGCCCCATGCTGATCGTTCCGGGATGCTGAAGCCAGATCATCGTAGGGTAGGCTTCCATTTCACCCCATCGGCGCGAAAAGTCGGGGAGGTAGTTCCATACATAGCCACCGTTGGTACTTACTTTGTCAACCATGTAGTGTGTGGCTTTCAGCATGGTTTCGTTTATTTCATTCGGAGTGATTTCTTGAGCATCAATCTTCGTAACCAGGAGAGTGGTTGCAATTAAGAGTAATAGTTTGGTTCGTTTCATTCTGTTCGCAGCCCGAAGGCTTTTACGGTTAGAAGGTCATAAATTCAGATGGTTTAATTGCTTTTGGTGTAATTCGAATTTTGTAGATGGATCCTTTAAACCAGGAACGTTTGTCGATTCGGGCACCAATAGAGCTGGCTCCTTTTTGTATCGGAAGAAATTCGAAGTCTTGGGTGAGTTCCTGCTGGCCATTGACAAAGGTTGTAAGCTGATTGGGACTTACTACAAAGGCTACGTGGTAC
>QKCF01000480.1 GCA_003246935.1 Sunxiuqinia sp.
TACTCGGAAACAACACTGATTGCTGGGAAGTAACGCTTTTAAATCGTACGTTTGATTTGGTTGTCATTGAGACCTTCAAGATACTCTCTTAAAGGGACAACAAAAACAAAGGCTGTCCAATTTTACTTTTTGGACAGCCTCTTTTATGGCGTATTATAGGGGTGAATTAGTATTCCAATACGAAATCTTCTTTTGCGTTACGAACCTTTTTCATTGGTGCGAGCCAGTCGTTTTCGTTATCGCGGTAGCCGATTGGCAGCAGCGTCACGCTTTTTAGTCCTTTTTCTTTTAATCCGAGCAGCTCGTCCAGTTCTTCCGAAGTAAAGCCTTCAACCGGGGTACAATCTACCTTTAGTTCGGCAGCCTGGGCAATTGCTAAAGCAAAACCAATGTAAGACTGGCGGGCTGTATGAACAAAGTTTTCTTCAGCTGTTTGGGGGAGGTAAGCGGCTTTCAGTTTGTCGGTGTACGATCCGAAACGGCCACGGGGTAGGCCACGCTCGTCGGTTGTACGGTTGTAAATGGTGTCGATGCGTTCTTCGGTGTAACGGTCCCAGGCTGCAAATACCAGCACATGCGATGCGTCGGCCATAATTTGTTGCTCCCAAGCAATAGGAACCATCTGCTCTTTCAATTCCTGGTTCGACACCACAATTACTCTGAATTGTTGTAAGCCTGATGAGGTTGGCGCTAAACGGGCAGCCTCTACAATTTTATCGACATCTTCTTGCGATACTTTTTTTGTTGGATCGTACTTTTTAGTGGCATAGCGCCAGTTTAAATTTTCCAGTAATGACATTGTTCTGTTTCCTTTCTTCTTGTTATTTCTAATTGTATCTTAAACTCTCGTTCGTTGTTTATTCAAAATCTTGGTGACGACATCTTTTAGCTCCTGTAATTCTTCAGCTGTAACGTTCATCGCTTCCATTACTTTCAGAGGAACCTGTTCTGCAGCTTTCTCAAGGTTCTTCCCAGCCGGTGTGAGGCTGATTTCGACTACTCGCTCGTCGCACGATTTGCGCTTGCGGCTGATGAGCTCCTTAGCCTGAAGCCGTTTTAGCAAAGGCGTTAGCGTACCGCTGTCCAGATCCAGCTTATGCCCGATTTGGTTCACGGTTTGCGGATCCTCTTCCCAAAGCACCATCATCACCAAGTACTGCGGATAAGTAATATCCAGCTCGTCTAGAAACGGGCGATAGGTACTGGTGATTTCCCGAGACAAAGCATAGATGGGAAAACAAACCTGACTTTTCAATTTCAACATGTCGTTCATGATTTTTGAATTTGACGGGACAAATATGGGGTTAAATTAAATTGTGCACAAGTTAATGTGGCAAGACTTAAAGTTGAGTTAACAAATAGGATATATTAGTCTTCTATTTGGTCGTGAGGGAAAAAAAAGGAGAATATTTGATTTTGTTCTCCTTCGATATGAATTGTTTGTCGTGTTAGATTGCTTTTATCACCTGTTGTCCGCCTATGGGAACGTCGATTATATAAAGGTGGTAAGCTTTTGGGCTTTTGGGTTGAAGATTTGGCGAGCCGTTTACCTTGGGTGCCGGTACCGGTGTAGGTGTCATCAGGTTGTTAGGGACTGCGTCAGCATTTGCTTCGGGTAAGTCAAGCGGCCATTCAGAGCGAATGAGACATTTCCCTCCTATTGCTGAATGGATCGTTGCTGAAGTAAGTTTACCATTTTTCCAACTCAGGTCAACGGTAAAGCCACCACGGGATTTTAGACCTTTCACTGACCCGATTTGCCATTTCGAGGGCAGGGCTGGAAGAAGGTGAATAGCACCAGTGTGGCTTTGGAGTAACATTTCGGCTATACCAGCAGTAACGCCAAAGTTCCCGTCTATCTGAAAGGGAGGATGGGCATCAAGCATGTTTTTGTATAATCCACCGCCGCCATGTCCTTCATGTTTAGGGCCAAAGTCCATTGGGTAGAGCAGGTTGCTGATAATTTTCAGGGCGTGGTCGCCATCGAGCATGCGCGCCCACATATTGGTTTTCCAGCCCATTGACCAGCCGGTTGCCTCATCTCCACGACGCAGCAGTGAGTTCTCGACGGCTGTAAACAATTCCGGCGTATCCCACAGGTTGATTTGATTAGCCGGATGAAAGCCGTACAAGTGGCTGAGGTGGCGGTGGTGAGGATCCATTTCTTCGAAATCTTCGTTCCACTCCATAAGTACGCCATTTTTAATTATCCGGAAAGGCTGCAGATGCGGAATCAGACTGTCAAGTTCTGCCTGAAATTCAGGATCGCTATTTAGTATTTGAGTGGCTAAACGGCAGTGGTTGAGTAATTCATTGGTTAAGGCCAGGTCGCTTGCCGGGCCTGCACAAACTGATACTGGTTCGCCGGTCGCGGGGTCGTGAAACTGGTTCTCGGGCGAAGTGCCAAAGCGGGTTTCCAAAAAGCCTTCTGCGTTTTTGGTCAGCATACCAATAAGGAAACGGGCTGCACCTTTCATTGGCGGGTACATATCGGCGAGGAAGGATGTGTCGCCTGTAAAAGCATAATGTTCCCAAGCGTGGCTCAGCATCCACACGCCACCCATTGGCCAGTTGGCCCACATGGGTTCGTCGTGTCCGTTGTCGCCAACCGGAGCGCAGTGCCCCCAAATATCGCCGTTGTGGTGACTGCACCAGCCATCGAGGTTGTAATAGGATTTGGCTACTGCTTCTCCTTTAATCGAGTTGATTTTTATCAGGTTCATTAACGGATCTGTCAGCTCGGAGAGGTTTGTAGGTTCGGCTGGCCAGTAATTCATTTCTACATTGATATTTTGAGTGTAGTTCGAGTTCCAGGGCGGCTGAACGGAACGGCTCCAAATACCCTGCAGGTTTGCAGCCTGCGTGCCGGGGCGCGAACTCGAGATTAACAGATAGCGTCCATATTGAAAAAGCAACGAAACCATTGCAGGATCTTCATTCTCTTTGAAGGCGATAATACGTTGGTCGGTCGGAATTGTATCGCTTTCGGGCAGTTGACCCAAATCAAGGTCTACCCGATTAAACAGCGATTGGTAATCATCGGTATGTTTTTGCATTAAGCTGGGCCAGTCGGAGTGTGAAGCCTTGTCTATCAGGCTATCGGCGATGGCCCCATAGTCCTTCCCCTCGAATGCGGGAGATTTGAATGGCCCGTTGAAACTCGTTGCCGCAGATACAAGAATAAGCGCTTGCTCTCCATTGGTGAGCTGAATTCCTCCATCAGTCAGTTCAACATCGGCATTGGGAGCAATTACTTTTACATCAACCTGGGCAAACATGCCTTCACCTTCCCAGTCCTCCCAGACCCGTGCTTCATCGTTACTTACGCGATAATTTGGAAGGATGTCTTTATCTGATTTGACCACCATCTTGTATACATCTCCATCAGTCTTCAGCTTAAAATGAACGAGACTTTTCATACCAAGTCTAAAGTTCAGTGAATCGGTTACCGACGATGTTAGGCGAATCGCGATTACCTGATCAGGATAGCTGGAAATAAACTCGCGGGTGTATTTTACGCCGTTATTCTCGTAGCTTACGTTAGCAGACGCGTCTGAGATGTTCAGTTCACGTTTGTAGTTCAGTGGATTTTGATGGTTGAACTGCAGGCTTAGATCGCCC
>QKCF01000348.1 GCA_003246935.1 Sunxiuqinia sp.
GATTAACCAATCCGCCCAAAAAGAATAGGATCATCAGTAGAAAAAATTGTTGTTTCATGTCTTTGTAAATATTTACCAATCGATTATAAATAGTCGTATTCAGATCCGAAGGGGCAAAGAATGCCCATTAAAGCACCAAATTACGTTCATTAAAAGAACGTGAATGACTTCCCGAAACTATTCGTATTCCAGTACCACCATCGTCCAGTACTTCAATTCAGGCAACGTAAAGTTGACTTTGTTGTCGCTTTGAGTAAATTCCAATTGGCGGGAAGCTCCTCCAATGATGTCGGGTGAAGCAAGCCAAACTTTATCGACAGTTTGGCTTGTAGTAATGGATAATTTGGCATCTTTCACTAAGGCTGGTACTACCTGAATGCCTTGGTTATCCCTCCATTCAGAAGTTTTAGAATTCTTAAAGTTGATCAGATGAACAACCTGGCTATTATCTACTTTTTTACAGATGTAAGCTACACTTCCTTGGCTTGCAGGCCACTGGCTAACAGGCAGCTTTCCGTCAAGTGAACTCACTTGCACCAGGTTGAATGATCCACCATCGCGCAATAAGTTTTCATAGGCCACCAAAAAATCGTAATAATCAACCAGCGCTTCTTTCAAGTCAGTTTTCATGGCCAGGTTGCTGTTCGGAAAGTATTCTTTGCCCAACATATGTTCTCCCAGTTCAAGGTGAGAACCGCCGTTGGCAAAAATAACCGCATCGGTCATCAATACTCCGGGAGTATTAAAATACCCTTGATTATCAGCCAAATCATAATTCATATAAGCTGCCAAAACCGTATTTTTGGTATTGTTGCTATACGAATTGTTATATTGAATTATCGTAGCTAAATCGCTGTAGTTGTCATTCGGCGACCACACTTCAGTATACAGGAAATCGGTAGCTGCCTGCGCAATCCCTTGCTGCCCGTATTGGTTAACGGCATTCATTACCAGATTTTTATCCGGAGCATCCGCTTTCATTGCATTAATGAATGGTTCGTAAGTTTGCGACAGATTCAAGTTTGAACCATCGTATTTGTAACGTGTTCCGCGATCTCCCAGTTGATCCATATGGTAACCATCAAAATCCAGATTTTGATAAACCTTTTGGTTCTCGTTCGCTATGTATTCCTGCCAGGCCGTATTTGAAGGATCTAACAAATAAAGGTTACTCAGGAACGGAGGTGACGGCAGCGGGTGAAAATCCCGGTTCGTGTGTGTATAATCGGTGTACACATACCAATCCGGACTTACGCCGTCAGCTTCAGCATTTTTCCATGCCCCGTAAATGAGGTTATAAAACATGGCTTTCATGTTGTAGCTGTGCGCGCTGGCAATGTATTTCTCCACAGTATCGTAAAAAATATCGCGGTTGATAATGTCTTTCCAACTGCTTGCTGGGTTACCATTCTCAACCGGAAGTGGCATATGGTGTTTATTTTGCCAATCGTAAAACTGAAGTCCGTTAATGTGGTAACGGTTCAGGTTGTTAACCACATCATCAACTTCCTGATCTGTCAATTGAGGAAATTCAGACAAGAATCCATAACGCGGAAATTTAGCCCAGTCTGACGAAACATCAACACCGTTGGTGGCATAAATAGTTTCCGTACCGTTAGCCTCAGCATAAACTTCAGCAATATAGCCTTTATAATCCCCGGAAGGCGTTTGCCATGTCCAAGTTGATCCGGAAACACTTGCTTCCGAGACAACTTCATTCAGGTACTTATATCGAACTTTTGCTGATGCCGGCAACGATAAATTATCGATTGTAAAAGCCACCTCTTCGCCCGGGGAGTAGGCGGCTTTGTCAGTTGATATTGTGACGTTTGAATAAGTTGGCGTAGCCGGATTTACCGGAATCTCAGGCTCCGGAGTTGGAGTTATATCATCATCTGATTTTCCGCAACCAAATAAGGCGGCGACGATGATTAGCCCCAGAAAGAATTGTTTAAACTGTCTCATTGAACTATTTTCTAAAATTCTGAAAAAAGAAAAAACCACGGGAAGTTTGTTGTTACTTCCCGCGGAAAGTGTGGAAATATACTAACTGATCGAATTATTGCTTTTGAATCGTGATTTGCTCGTTATCTAAGTCGACCGTAATCGTATAAGTTCCGGCATCACCGTCCTGTAGTTTCCATTTGTTATCGGGACCGGCACAACCATGAGTTATAATATAAGCAGTGTTCGAAATTGCTTGATCAGGATTGGCTGAATTAATCCAGTCACCATCACACCAGTCACCTTTAAACTTAGAAATCTTGAATGAGCCAGTAGGTTTAATTGCCCCCAATTCTCCAGTAAAGGTGTAAACACCATTAGCATACGTCATTGGTTCCGGATTATCAATAGTCCAATCATTAGGGGCTCCATCGCCTATCAAATAAAGCATGACCGGATCGATGCTAATGGAATTGTCATGTAGATTAACCGTAATTATGTATCTACCCTGTGTTTCTTCGGTAACCACCCATTTGTTATCCGGACCGTCGCAACCCTGAGTGATCATGTAGTCCGTTGCAGTCAGTGCTTGGTCCGGCTGAGAAGCATTAATCCATTGACCATCACACCAGTCTCCGGAGAAGGTTGCAATTTTAAATTCGCCAGGTTGCAAGGTTGTTTCGTAAGTAAAGATGAAAGGATCATCAGCACTTTGAACGAACGCCTCACTACTTGGCATATTCCATCCTACTGAAGTAGCTGTACCAACAATGTACAAGTCTGAAAAAGCAGGGCCAGCTAATTTCTCAATACTGATTTTTAGCTCAAGCAGATCAACGGTCACTTTATAGTTTCCGCCTTCTTCAATATTCCATTGTATATCATCGCCACTACCGCCTTCATTATAAATCATCATCTCATCATCATCGGCATCTTTGGTATAAAAATCCTGGCAAAAGCAATCATCCTGGCTTACCGCAAATTTGAACGTACCTGTAGATAAATGCCCCTGATAAGAAAAAATCCATGGAGAAGATGAGTTTTTAGTCATTTTCGGAGCATCGCCAATGGTCCACCCTGCTGGGGTGGCGCCACCAATAATGAATAAATGATCGGTAACCGGTTTGTATGGAGTCACCGTAAAGGTTGATACATCGGTTGTATCATCTTCAACAGTTTCCATTGTTGCATCAACAATAAGGCGGGTCTCGAAACTGGTCGCTGCGCCATCTTCCACATTCCAGTTACTCCGGACGAAAGCATTCAAACTTTCAACCGTATAACTCTTTTCGTATACAGCCGGTCCTAAATCTAAAGTCTGTGCACTTGCAAAATCATTTTCGGCTTCATCAATCTGAAGGATATAAGACAGTGAACTTCCTGTACCCTGGTTGGTACCGCGGGTCCACGAAATTGTCAGCGCTGATTTTGTAAATTCTTTCTGAGTTAATACTAAATCAGTTGCAGAAAGGCTTAACACAGCAGCTTCACCTTTCGAAATCACAATATCCTCATCCTTCTGGCAGGAATTTAACGAAATCCCTGAACCCAGGACCATAGCAGCCAGCAGGAGCTTTGATCCCGCTTTGGCAAACTTCCGTATTGCTTGTATTTTATCTTTATAGTTCATTTTTTTCGGTTTAATTTTTTGAGATTAAATCAGTTGTACTACCGCAAAAGATTAATAGCCCGGGTTGTTGGGCAATAAATTTGGGTTCGATTCTGTTTCCTTCAACGGAATCGGGAATAATAAATGTTTTGTAGTCGCATTTAGTTTACCAATTGAATGAAGAAAATCAAGACCATACTGACCGCCATCCACACGGATCAGGTCGAACCAACGCTGGCCTTCAAATGCCAGTTCCATACGGCGTTCGTGCAAAATGATTTCTTTCATTTCTGCTTGCGATTTTCCGCTTACGCCAGTAAGACCCGCACGTTCCCGAACTTTATTCAGCGGAGCTTCGGCTTCTGAAGTTCTTGACAGGTTGTTCAATGCTTCAGCTTTCATCAGCAACACATCAGCGTAACGCAGAACCGGGAAGTCCATTGGACTACTGTCGTAAGTTGGAGCAAAAGCCTTTGAAACCAGAAATTTACGCAGATTATAGCCTGTCGTCGAATACGCCGGATCGTAATCCTGACCGTCGAACTGGGGACAACCATCATAGAGAACAGTCACATCTTTCCGTAAATCGCCAGCTTCGTATGAATCGACAAATTCCTGAGTAGGCTGGTTCCATCCCCAACCACCGGCAACCATGTCGGAGTTACGCGGACCGGTGAAAGTACTCAACCAGGAAGCTTGGTTTTCGTTTGACCAAAAATCTTCGCCGGCGCCCCCTGTATATTGAATTTCGAATAATGATTCAATTGAGTTTTTGCTATTTACATTGAAGTTGTCGCCATAGCTGGTATTCAGGTCATAACCCAGAGCAGCAACTTCATCACAAAGCGTAACCACGTTATCCCACTCGCCGAGAGTTAAATATACTTTAGCTAGCAAGCCGGTCGCAGCGCCTTTGGTAGCACGGCCCAAATCATCTGATGAGTAAGTTGATTTTTCAGGCAACATGGTTTTGGCAGCTGTCAGGTCGTCAATAATCAGTTGATATACGGTATCTTTATCATCTCTTGAAGGACGTAAATCATCACCGGGTTCCTGTGGTTCCGTAATTAAAGGCACATCGCCGAAATAGCGAACCAGGATGAAATAATACAAACCTCTCAGGAAGTGAGCTTCACCTAAAACGCGGTTTTTAAGATCTTCGTCCATGTCGATTGCAGACACTTTTTGCAAAACAATGTTGCAACGCAAAATACCGGGAGCAGGTCCGCGGAACAGGTCAAGCACGCCTGGGTTATCGGTTGTTGTTACATAGTTAGCCATGTCCTGCGTTTCGCGACCATCGTCTCCACCACCGGCGCCAACCACACTGTTACCGGCCATAATATCGGATGTCCACATCCGCATGTTATACAATTTTGGCCACTGCAGAGGCTGATATGCACCGTTGATGGCTGCAACAGCATCAGCCTCTGTTACATAAAAGTTTTCAGTATTTATGGAATCAAGTGGAGCCTTGTCCAGAAAGTCTTCGCTGCACGATACAGCAACGAAGGTCATCAAGGCAATTGATAGAATATATTTAAACATTTTCATCTCGTTCATTTTATTGGGTTAGAAAGTGATATTAGCACCAATGCTTACAGTCTGTGTCACAGGATATGTGCTGATGTCAATCCCATTTGCGCCAACCTCTGGATCGAAACCTTTGTAATTGGTAATGGTCAGCAAGTTAGCACCGGACACATACAAGCGGGCTGAGCTCATCTTCAGTTTTTCAACCATCTGTTTCGGGAATGTATAGCCCAGCGTTACATTCTTCAGACGGATATAAGAACCATCTTCAATGAAACGATCAGATGGACGAATATTTTGGTTTGGATCATTAAAAACGGCTCTTGGCATGCTGTTGCTGGTTCCTTCGCCATTCCAACGACTCAGCACATCTTTACTTTGGTTATAAGTTACCGCCATGCCTTCGCTCCAAATGCGGTTGGCATTGTAAATGTCATTTCCGTAGACACCTTGAATGAAGATATTCAAATCGAAGCCTTTATAGGCAAAACGGTTGTTTAATGCAAAAATGAAATCCGGGTTCGGGTTACCGATGTAAGTACGGTCGTTATCGTCGATAATACCGTCACTGTTAAGGTCTTTGAAGCGAATATCGCCGGCAGAAGTGCGATTAATATCGTCACCCGGAACCTGTTGAGCATGTGCGTCAACTTCCTCCTGAGTTTGGAAAATACCGTCGGTTACAAAACCATAAAAAGCATCAACCGGATGACCAGCCTCAATACGGGCAATTCGCTGGTTGAAACCTACCTCTCCTCTTGGTAAAGGAATGGTATCGTTCAGGCTTTTTACTTCGTTGCGGTTTACCGAGATGTTAAAGTCGGTATCCCAGGTAAAATCGCCTTTAAAGTTGTGAGTTGTTACACTGACCTCAACCCCGCGGTTTACAATTTTACCGGCATTGATTGATGGTTTGAAAACATCAGAGAAACCAGTCATGATTGGCACATCCATAGGCACCAACATATCAAAGGTTTTTTTCTCGTATGCATCAACGGTCAAATCGACAGCTTGATTGAACAAAGTCGCATCAAAACCGAAGTTAAGTTGATGCTGTGATTCCCATTTCAGGTTCGGGTTAGGCATTACCACAGGAACAGCTCCTTGGGCCAACACGTCGTTGAAATTATAAATTATTGTTTCGAGTTTAGATGCGAACTCATAATTACCGATCTCTTGGTTACCGGTAGCGCCGTAACCAACGCGCAATTTCATATCGTCGACAAAATTAAGCCTGTCGAAGAAATTTTCCTCTGAAATTCTCCATGCGAACGAGCCTGATGGAAAAATACCCCATTTGTTATTTTCACCGAAGCGGGAAGAACCATCCCGCCGTATTGTACCGGTTAACAAGTACTTATCGGCATAGGTATAGTTAATACGTCCCATGTACGATAACATCGCCCATTCATTGGCTGTACCTCCAAGGTTTTTCAGGTCAGCACCATTATCCAGCTGCTGTGTCACTTCACTGATATACCGCTGCTTTGCTCCGTAGATATTATCGTATTTGTTTTCCTGTGCACTGGTACCGACCATCACGGTCAGATCATGCACATCATCAAATGTGGTGGTATAGGTTAAAATGTTATCCCAGTTCCAGGTAATCGCCTTGTTGGACCCTTTACTTAATTCGGCCAGTTCCTGAGGGTTTGGCTGTAAATTGTGTGTTGGCGTCCAGGTACGGGTTTGCCAGAAATTGGCTTTCAAACCGGCAGTAGAACGGATCTTTACCCCTTTCAGGATTTCAACTTCAGCATAAATTGAACCCAGGAGGTTATAGCCAAGCGTTGAATTTTTAACCAAATTAGCCAGACCAATCGGGTTACTCAGGTCGCCTACCCATTCAGGGATCCCCATTGGATTGGAATAGGTTCCATTCTCATAAATAGGTTGAGTTGGTAACGCACGCATGGTATTCAGCACGCTGTACGAACCACTGTATTTGTCATCGTGGTTTAATGAAATGTTATTTCCGAATTTCACATTATTCAACACCTGTGTCTCAGAGTTGAATTTTAAGGTATAGCGTTTGAATCCGGTTTTGGTCACGATACCTTCCTGATCGAAATAGTTTCCGGAAACGTAGTATGTTGTCTTCTCACTACCCCCTGAATAAGACAGCGAATAGTTTTGCATTGGAGCTGTTTCAAACAAGGCATCTAACCAATCGGTTCCTTTACCGAGGCTTTCCGGATCACCAAAGGCCGGATTTTTCAGTTTACCGGCATTCTCCATCATTTCGTTGTGCATGGCAGCAAACTCAGAAGCATTCAACATTTCCACCATGTTGGTAGCCTGTTGCAAACCATAGTAGGCATTGAAACTGATTTGTCCCTGACCTTTTTTACCTTTTTTAGTCGTAACAATCACAACACCGTTTGAACCTCTGGATCCATAAATGGCCGTTGCAGAAGCATCTTTCAAAATCTGAATAGATTCCACGTCATCCATATTTAACTGGTTCAAACCTGAATCGGTTGGAACACCGTCGATAACCAAAAGCGGGTTATTATTATTGATGGTTCCGACACCACGAATACGGAAAGTTGGATCGCTACCGGGAGTCCCGTTAGAGATAATTTGCACACCGGCAGCTTTTCCCTGCATGGCATCACCAACACTTGGCATTGGTAGTGATTTCATTTCTTCGGTGCTTACCGATGCCACAGAACCGGTTAAATCTCTTTTCTTTTGGGAACCGTAACCAATGGCTACCACTTCTTCCAGGCCAATTGATTCCTCCTCAAGTACCACGTTGATTGTTGATTTGCCAGCAACCGGGATTTCCTGGGGTTGAAAACCGACGAATGAAAAAACCAGAATGGCATCTCCCGGCACGTCAGACAGCTGAAAGTTCCCGTCAAAGTCAGTAACCGTTCCTGCCATTGCCCCTTTAATCAAGACGGTAGCACCTGGAATGGGTTCGCCGTTTTTTCCGGTAACCGTACCTTTCACAGGCTGAGATTGTTGCAGGATGTTCTGCATTTCATTTTCACCTTTTGGAAAAAGTACAATCCGGCGGTCAATCACTTTATAACTTATTGGTTTACCCTGGAACAATTCGTCCAGAATGTCTTCAATAGTTTTGTTTTCAACGTTCAAACTGACTTTTTCATCCAGCTTGATTTGTTGTGCATTATAAAAGAAAACGTAATTCGAGTTTTCCTCGATAGCCTGAAAAGCATCTTTCAACGTTACATTGGAGTACTTCAGGCTAATTTTATTTTGCTGAGAAAACGCACTTCCCGATACGTTTACCAAGCTAATCAGGAAAATGAAGAAAGTTAGTCGCATTATTCGCCACAGTTTACTTATGTCATCCCACGGGAAGACATAACATTTCACCTTTTTTTTCATAAATTTGTAATGCTTAATTAATTACTAATGAATAGCGTCAACTATTCGTTACATTGATTATTCCCGGGCGATGCTGGAACATTTCCCGGGTTTTTTTCTTTTATTTTTTCGCCAGCCAAATGTCTCGGCCGTCTCTTCGAACGTCAATGGGAATTGTCAAGCCAATGATTTCGAAAAGCTTCCCGATTTCATCACTTTGATAGACACTCCCGGAATAGATTTCATCCTCAAGACTGGAATCCTGAAAATGAATGTTCACGTTGTACATACGCTCAAGCGTTTTGGCCAATTCGCCCAGCCGAACTTTATCAAAATAATACTCACCGGTACGCCATAAAGTCGAAAGCTGCGGATCGACTGTTACAACCTGTTGCTGGTGATCATTTTTACTGAACAACCACTTTTCTCCCGGTTTCAGCAAGACAGATTGTTCCTGCTCGGGAATATCTTTGATTTCAACACTCCCCTCCAATAAGGTCGTTTCTGTATGCAAATCATTCGCATATGCACGAACGTCGAATTGGGTTCCCAAAACATTCACATTCATATCGTGTGTGATCACCCGGAACGTGCGGGATTTATTTTTGGTGACATGAAAAAATGCCTCTCCCTCCAGTTCAACTTCCTGTAAACTTTTGTCGTTGGCAAGATGATATTTCAATTTGGAATCGTAATTCAAGGCTACAAAGGTTCCATCGGGCAGTGTCAACTCCGATTGTTGCCCTTTTGGAGTTTTGAATTCTATAACCTCTGCTTGCTGTTCAAAAGTGGTCATTATGCCCGACTTGCCAAGCCAATAGCCACCAAATCCAACCAATATTATAATTGATGCGGCAACGGCGATTTTTCGGATGTTGATGATGCGGAATACGCCAGATTTGCTTTGACGGTACAATTCAAGCGATTGCTCTCGCATCTCTTCAAAATCGAGTTTTGAACCCTCTAAAGTTTCTTTTTGCTTGAATTTAAAAACATAGCCAATAAGCCATGCCAATTTTGTCTGCTG
The DNA here is from genome assembly GCA_003246935.1 of Sunxiuqinia sp. Lineage (GTDB taxonomy): Bacteria > Bacteroidota > Bacteroidia > Bacteroidales > Prolixibacteraceae > Mangrovibacterium. The sequence goes on from QKCF01000348.1 coordinate 9,453, forward strand.
ATCCTGATTGCCCGATTTCTGTTCGGATAAAGAGTCTTTCGAAATTCGTTTCTTGAATTCCGGGTCGAATAAGTAATCTGGAGTTGTCTTTTTCATTTCGGGAATATTGCTCTCTATTCCCAAAAGCAGGAAACGGGAAAATATACCCTCCAACCAAACATGCTGCACAGCATATTTGAGGAATTAGCGAAGATATTTCTGGAAAAACAGGATGATTGAATCCGAATCCGACTGAAGAATTGACTTCAACTTATGAATGGCTTTCTGAATGTTATTCCCGACAGACTGGTAATTTACCTGCATCACTTCTGCCACTTCTGCATTCGAAAGATTCTTATAAAACTTTAAATAAACGGTTTCCTTTTGGCGGGCAGGCAACTGGTTAACTGCCTCGGCCAGCAAATCCAGTCTGAGCTCCTTCTCCAAGTCATCAGCATCTGTAGCGTAACTCAAGAAGAATTCATCAGGTATTTCAGATTTCACTTCGATGCTGTGATTTTTATCTCTCCGCAGGTTTCCAAAAATTCGTATCCGAAGAGACTTGAGCAGGTAAAACAAAATATTATCGGTGGGAGAAAGTTTCTCTTTTTTACGGGCCAACTCGAAGAACAAATCCTGGATGCTATCACGAACGAGATCTTCATTCATTGTAAAACGCCGGCCATATTCAAACAGCTGCAAGTGATAAGTATCGAAGATATACGAGAATGCTTTTTCATCTCCTTTTCGAAACCGTTGCCATATTTCAAAATCGAAATTCTTTTGCATCATTAGTCAGAAGGCATAACAAATGGCAAAGCTATTCATTTTTCAGAGTTCACAAAGGTAAGATGGTGACGTATGTTGTAGACTTTTGGTGAAATGACAGAATTGTACAGCCATTTACCCTATAACATTACAGGTGTTTTAGTGAAAAAATACTCATGCCATATTAATAGGAATACTTTCTGCCTCTATCGCGAGTGTTTGACATCAGGCTTGCACGGAAGGCAATCGTGTGATGCTTTTTTAATACCACCAAATTGTTTGCCCAGTTAACGATTGGCCCGAACGTAATTGTGCAAGGGCCCTGGCCTGCAATGCCTTGTAAGCTTTATCCACAATCTCTGTTTCCATCCTATACAAGTATAAAGGTTTTTGTATTAGACAGATTTCAGTTTTTCACCAGCACAACCAACACTTAACAATTTGATATACAGAAATATTCATACTAAATTCAAATCATTGAATCACTATCAGATTCGCAACGCTAATCCCTTCATATCTTGCGATATTTTCTCATCGACAATTCGCGCATAAATTTGAGTCGTCTTTATAGAGGTATGTCCTAACATCTTTGAAACAGTTTCCAATGGAACTCCATTCGACAAAGTCACCGATGTTGCAAATGTATGTCTAGCCACGTGCATCGATAGGTTCTTGTTGATACCACAGATCGTCGCTAACTCTTTCAAGTACTCATTCATTTTCTGATTCGAATGTATGGGAAGTAATCTTCTCTTGTTTTCGCTCAGAGGAAAGTTCTTGTACTTATTTAACACCGCTTTCGCTTTTGGCAGCAGTGGAATTCGACACCGGATATCTGTTTTTGTCCGATCTATAATGATCCACTCTTCTCCATCGTTTCCTATATGAATGTGTTCATCACTTAGCTTCTGAAGCTCTGCATAGGCCAATCCGGTATAACAAGCAAAAACAAAGACATCACGGATAATTTTCATTCTTACCGTTGAGAATTTCTTTCTCACCAAGTGATCTAGTTCCTGAAGTGCCAGATAATCCCGATGAGTTTCGTTACGCTTCACTTTAAAAGAACTGTATGGATTTACAGTAAAGCAAATTCATTGCTATAGCTGTATTCAATACTTTCTTTAAGTGCTTGTGATAAGTCAATGCAGTATTCGGTTTTAACCAAAGGTCTGTTTTAAGATAGAGATCGAACGAGTTCAAAAAGTTGAAATCTATCATTGATAATAGGAGATCTGTTCTGCCAAATCTGATCTTAATGAATTCGGATAATCTGGAATAAGTCGTTTTATAATGCTTAAGCGTTCCTTCAGAATAGTCGTTGCCAATTCGCCCTTCTGTTCCATTAATAATGCTATCCAGAATTTCAAGCACACCCTTTTCTTCGCTCACTCCCCGAAGCTTATTTTTTACATGCATCGCTGAGAACGGCTCCCCTTTCGACTCTAATTGATTGTAGATGTCTTGAACACGAGAAACAGTTTTATCTAAGCGGCTATTCAGAATTTTGACTTCTTCGGTTCTCCCTTTTACCTGCTGTTTTTCTTCATTCCAGATTACAGGATCAATAAAAATACCGGTAGACAATTCAAACCGTTGACCATGCATAGTACATCTCAAATAAATCGGGCATTTACCATCAGTGCGTGATTTTGATTTTTTCAAGGAAAAGTTTACTGTAATTCTCATAACTCAACTCATTTTTAGATTAAAAATGGTCTCGTTTCCATACTTAAAGTTAAGCTAAGAGGTTCAAAAACCCAAGCATCAAAACGAAACAAATTAACTTAATTTGAATTGATTATCAGAAATCTACATCGATTATCGAGACCTCTTAAAGGTTTTCTAAAAACAGGTCTCGATATGGTCTCGTTTATTTTGCGATTTGGTGCATATTTTAGTGTCTGCGGCAAAATAAAAAAGCACTTAAACCTATGATTTAAGTGCTTTTAAGTCTTTTTGACTTTCTAATTGGTGACTCAGCTGGGGCTCGAACCCAGGACCCCATCCTTAAAAGGGATGTGCTCTACCAGCTGAGCTACTGAGTCATCCTCATTGTGTAGCCTTTTTTGTTAAAGGCGTTGCAAAAGTATGCTAATTTTTGAATAATCCAAAGATAAAATAAAAATATTTTTCAGACCTTTAAATACTGCTTCAAAATCCTCTAAACCCCCAGAAAATACAAGAGGAGCAACTCTTTCGAATTGCTCCTCTTTTGGTGACTCAGCTGGGGCTCGAACCCAGGACCCCATCCTTAAAAGGGATGTGCTCTACCAGCTGAGCTACTGAGTCATCCTCATTGTGTGTAGCCCTTTTTGTTAAAGGCGTTGCAAAAGTAGACGTTTTTTTGAATCATCCAAAACATCGATGAAACTTTTTTACGCCAAAGATTCCGTCAGGTTTCTATTTCCTCAGATAATGAGCAAAATAACTGCAACATTTTTTTAAAACCCTCCTAACAACTTAAAGAAATAAGTATTTGTTCGCATTTGAGCATAGCCAAATAAATCTACCTTTGAGCAAAAATCAACGATTAACATGACACTCGAAGGCTATTTTGTGATTGGCGTTATCCTCATCATGATTGTTGCTCTCATCTATGATTTGATGCGCCCGGGACTTCTGCTGTTTTCTGCTCTGATGGTTTTGATGGCAACCGGAGTGGTAAGTTCAGAAGAAAGTCTGGCTGGATTTTCAAACAAAGGAATGCTTACTGTAGCCGTTCTGTTCATCGTTAGTGAAGGTGTTCGTCAAACCGGTGCTCTGAACATTCTGGCTCGAGCCTTCCTTCCCAAAAGGAGAGGTAAATTTCCGATAACACTCACAAAGATCTTACTCCCTGTTTCAGCATTGTCTGCCTTCTTAAATAATACACCGGTGGTCATCATTTTTGCTCCGATGATAAAAAACTGGGCTGAACGAATGAATCTCTCCCCTCAGAAATTTCTGATCCCACTATCGTATGCAACAATCTTAGGAGGTATGTGTACTTTAATTGGAACATCCACAAACCTAGTTGTTCACGGTTTGATGTTGGATAATGGTCTGCAAGGATTAAACATGTTTGAGTTGGGAAAAGTCGGTATTTGGGTCGCATTCTTTGGCTTTCTGTATATGGGAATCGTCGGACACAAACTGCTTCCGGGCGAAAAAAACAACCTGAGAAAAAACAGGAACGATTATAAAGAATACTTTCTGGATGCAACTTTACCCGAGAATAGCCCTCTGGTTGGCGAAGAAATCAACAACGGTCGCACACATGCTTTGAAGAACATCACAATTCACAGAACGAACAAATCGACAGCCGTAAAGGAAGGTTTGTTTTGCAAGAAGCGGACAAGTTAGTTATTGCAGTGAAATCGGATAGCCTGCTTCCGCTTATCACCAACAAGAAACTTGAGCTGAAAGCCATGAAGGGTTTTGGAAAGTTCTACAAAAGCACCGATATCAAACAAATAGAAGCGGTCATTGCGCCGCGTTTTCCAGGAATCAACCAAACGATCGACCAGTTTGATTTCCTGAACCACTACCAGGCCGAGGTTTTAGCTGTTTACCGAAACGGGGAAACGATCTCGACCAATGTTGGATCGGTGCGGATGAAAGACGGAGATAGCCTTGTTTTGTTGACCAACGAAAATTTCATCAAAAACTGGGGTGAATCGAAAATCTTTTACCTGACCTCATTTATCGGCGAAATTCCTCCTCCACGCTATCGGGGCCAACGTCTGATTGCCTTATTACTGGTGCTGTTAATGATCGCCGGTGCTACTGCCAGTCAGTACCTCCCGAAAATAAAAGGCGCTCACCCCGACATGTTCTATTTTGCGGCGATGGTAGCTTGCTTCATGACTTGGGTAAACATCATGCCCAACCGAAAGTATACCAAAGTGATTTCGTGGGATGTACTCATTACCATTGCCTGTGCCTTTGGGCTGAGTAAGGCCCTGCAAAATTCGGGAGCAGCAGATGCAATTGCAACAACTGCGATAAATTTCTCCAAATCGTGGGGACCGATCGGGGTATTGATAACAATCTACATCATCACAACAATATTCACTGAGGTGATTACCAACAATGCAGCGGCGGCGCTCGTCTTCCCTATTGCCTACGCAGCGGCGGCACAGCTACATGTCGATCCGAAACCATTTTTTATCACGATCTGCATTGCTGCATCAGCTAGTTTTGCGACACCAATCGGATACCAAACAAACTTATTGGTGCAAGGTCTCGGTAATTACAAATTCATCGATTACACCAAGGTCGGGCTCCCGCTCAACCTGATCGCGTTTATTATTTCGATTACATTGATTCCTCTTATCTGGCCATTCTAAATTAGAAGCCAATTTGTTTGCCTGTAATCTTTTTCAGAGATTAATTGTTTGTGTAAATGCAGTATCTGCAAATACGAACTAATACCCATCAATCCTTTGGTAAAATCGACTACTTTTGCAGGCAACTTAATTTTTACCCTTGAGTGAACAAGGCAAAAACAAAACAAAGTTTATTATGAAGAAATATAATCTGACACATTTGCGGGAGCTTGAAGCAGAGGCTATTCACATCATCCGCGAAGTAGCTGCCGAGTTTGAAAATCCGGTGATGTTATACTCCATCGGCAAAGACTCATCAGTCATGGTCAGGTTGGCTGAAAAAGCCTTCTACCCAGGGAAAGTTCCTTTTCCATTGATGCACATCGACTCGAAATGGAAATTCAAAGAAATGATTGAATTCCGTGATAACTATGCCAAAGAAAATGGTTGGGACTTGATTGTCCATTACAACAAAAAAGGTTTTGAAGCCGGAGTAGGACCATTTACGCATGGTAGTAAAGTGCACACCGACACGATGAAAACTCAGGCTCTGTTGGAGGGCTTGAACAAATACAAATTCGATGCAGCATTTGGTGGAGCTCGTCGCGATGAAGAGAAATCACGTGCGAAAGAACGTATCTTTTCATTCCGCGATAAATTTCACCAGTGGGATCCCAAAAATCAACGTCCGGAATTGTGGGACATCTACAACGCACGCGTACATAAAGGCGAATCAATTCGTGTGTTCCCTATTTCAAACTGGACAGAGCTGGACATCTGGCAATATATCCGTTTGGAGAATATTCCAATCGTTCCGTTGTATTACGCCAAAGAACGTCCGGTGGTTAATGTTGACGGAAACTTGATCATGGTCGACGACGAGCGTATGCCGAAAGAATTAGCTGAAAAAGCCGAAATGAAAAGAGTGCGTTTCCGTACCTTAGGCTGCTACCCATTGACCGGTGCTATTGAATCTGGAGCTGAAACCATCGAAGAAATCGTAGAAGAAATGATGACTGTTACTGTATCTGAACGTACAACCCGTGTTATTGACTTCGACCAGGAAGCCAGTATGGAACAAAAGAAACGGGAAGGATATTTCTAGTTCTTAGTTATTCAGAAAAAAGAAATCAATCAGTAACACGAATTCAACTTTTGCAAAATGACAACACAGACAAAATTAAATATTCAAGACTTCCTTAATCAGGACGAGAAAAAAGACTTGCTGCGCTTATTAACTGCCGGTTCAGTAGATGATGGAAAATCAACCTTAATCGGCCGTTTGATGTTCGACAGTAAGATGATTTACGAAGATCAGCTGGCCGCATTGGAACGCGACAGTAAGCGTATTGGCCATGCCGGCGAAGATATCGACTA
>QKCF01000140.1 GCA_003246935.1 Sunxiuqinia sp.
ATTACGATGGTCAAAATCTTCTGGTTATCTTCAATAAACTGTTCTGATTTTGTTAACGCGTTTTCAACTTCCTGCAGATTGTCATCCTGTTTGTGATCTTTGTTCGTTGCCATATTTTAAGTATGATTATTCTAAAATTGTGACGCAAAAATATACTTTTTTAGAAAACATGAATCAGAAATGTTTTATAAAATTTAATATTAATCAACACTTTGCTGTTGGTTATTTGTGATTTAGTGATTGATGACAATGATATTTGCATGCAATTGAATGCATCAAAGTGAAAATCAATACAACAGCATCAAAGTGCCGGAATCAGTTCATGACTTGCCGTCTCATGAATAGGTTCAGATAATCTGATCCCCGATTCGAACACTAAATCTTAATTTATTAGTTTTGTTTTCGAAAATGCACAATCCATGTACCTCGAAAGTTTATCGCTGTTAAATTTTAAGAATATTGAAGAAGCTGATTTGCAGTTTTCTGCCGATTTGAATTGCTTTATCGGAAATAATGGGGCTGGTAAAACCAACTTAATGGATGCTATCTATTATTTATCCTTCTGTAAAAGCTTTTTGAATTCTATTGACGGAATGAACATTCGCCACGATCAGGAATTCTTCGTGATTCAGGGAAAATACCAGCGGGATGAGCAGGAAGAGCTTATTCATTGCGGTTTGAAGAAAGGTCAGAAGAAGACTTTTAAACGAAATAAGAAGGAATACAGAAAACTGGCCGAGCATATTGGCTTGTTGCCCTTAATTATTGTAACGCCATCAGACAGTGATTTGATTACAGGTGGGAGCGAAGAGCGACGTAAGTTTCTCGATGCGATCATCTCTCAGTACGATCAGGCTTATCTGGATGCATTGATTCGCTATAACAGGGCTTTGCAGCAGCGTAATAAGTTACTGAAGCAATTTGCGTCAGAGCGTTATTTCAGCGAAGAAAGTCTTGAAGTGTGGAGCGACCAGTTGGTTTTGTATGGCGAGAAAATTCATGCCAAGAGGGTGGAGTATATTGCTCAACTTCAGCCTATTTTTCAGCAGTATTACGAGTTGATCTCGTCAGGAAAAGAAGCAATTGGCATGGAGCATGATTCGCAGTTGTATGAGGGCGACTTTGCCGGGCAACTGAAACAAAACCTAGATCGCGACCGGATGATTCAATACACCACTGTGGGAATTCATAAGGATGATATCCTTTTTAAGCTGGGAGAGTATCCGATTAAGAAAATTGGTTCGCAAGGGCAAAAGAAAACTTACTTGGTAGCCATGAAGCTGGCTCAATTTGATTTTATCAAGAACATGGCGGGCATGACACCTATTTTGCTGTTGGATGATATTTTCGATAAGTTGGATAAAAACAGGGTAGAACAGATTGTGAAATTGGTTGCTGATGATCATTTTGGTCAAATATTTATAACCGATACCAACCGCGAACACTTGGATCAAATTATTCGCGAGGTGCAGGCCGACGCAAAAATTTTCAGAGTTGTAGATGGATCCGTAAACGATGTAACTGATGAGAAAAAGTAATACCGAGAAGTTAAGCGAAGTTTTAAAGCAGTATGTAGAACAAAACAAGCTTCAGACAAAGCTGTCTGAAGTAGATATTGTGGGCTCTTGGGAGCGTTTGATGGGGAAAACGGTAGCGTCGTATACCGAAGATATTCGCATTACCAACGGTACCCTCTTTATTAAGCTAAAGTCTCCGATTCTGAAAAATGAATTGATTATGATGCGGGAGCAAATAAAAAAACACCTGAATGAAGAGTCAGGTGCTGAAGTTATCAAGCAAATTGTGTTTCAATAATCAGAAACGTTCCACCCGCGAGAAAAAGAAATCACTTTCACGAATGGCACTGGCATCACTATCGGACCCGTGGACCGCATTGTGTGTTTTGGATGCTGCGAAGAGCTTACGAATGGTGCCTTCTTCAGCCTCCAATGGGTCGGTCGAACCAATTAGTTTCCTGAAATCAGCAACGGCATTTTCTTTCTCCAAAATTGCAACAACAATAGGCGAAGAGCTCATGAACTCGGTTAAGTCTTCATAAAAAGGCTTACCCTCATGTTCCTGGTAAAATTCGCAAGCTTGTTCTTTTTTTAATTTGGTATATTTTAAAGCTTTAATAATAAAGCCGCCTTCGTTAATCTTTGAAAGAATAGGGCCGATTAGGTTACGTTCAACTGCGCCTGGCTTGATGATGGTTAATGTTACATTTCCTGCCATAATTATTAAGTGTTAGTTTGTATAAACGAGATTGCATTAAATATAAAAAAATAAACCATTTGGAGGCCTGACAGTTTTCATTTTTTATATTTGTGAACCTTTAAAAACAGACATTTTGAAACCATTTAGCACAGAAGATATTAAGCAACTTCGGGCTGAAATCGATCAGCAAGAAGGCACAATCGTTATTGTCCCGCACATTAATCCGGATGGTGATGCCATTGGATCGGTGTTGGGATTAGCCAACATTTTGAAGAATGCAGGTAAGCAGGTTGTGGTGATTTCACCGAATCATTTTCCGGACTTTCTGAAGTGGATGAAAGGTAGTGAAGAGCTCGTCGTTTATGTGAATGCCCGGGAAAAGGCACAAAAAATTATCCAGGAAGCAGGCATGGTTTGCTGCCTCGATTTTAACCATCTTTCGCGAACAGGCGAAATGAAAGAGCTGATCGAAAACTTCAAAGGTAAGCGCGTGATGATCGATCATCATCCGTACCCGCAGGGATTTGCCGATTTGGAGCTTTCTCACCCGGATTATTCATCGACTGCAGAGTTGGTTTTTCATGTCATTAAAGCGATCGGATATGAGCAGTACATTGATTTGAATGCGGCAGAATGTTTGTTCTGTGGTATTATGACCGATACCGGCTCTTTCGATTACAATGTTTCTGATCCTCAGACCTTCAATACGGTCAGCGAGTTGTTGGCTTTAGGTGTTAATCCGGAAGATATTCATGGCCGCGTATTCGACAATTACTCAGTAGACCGCATGCGTTTGATGGGCTATTGCTTAAGTGAGAGCATGGAGGTTTTCCCGGAATATCATGCCGCAGTTATGTATTTGTCGAAAGAGGCTAAAGCCCGCTTTAATTACCAGAAAGGTGATAACGAGGGGTTTGTAAACATGCCTTTGTCGATCAAAGACATTCATTTTAGTGCCTTTTTTACGGAAAATGATGATCAGATAAAAGCATCATTCCGCTCAAAAGGCGAATTTGCTGTGAACGAATTTGCGACGGCTCACTTCAACGGCGGTGGTCACCGAAATGCAGCAGGAGGTGAGGTTTTTGACAGTTTGGAGGCTGTTGTTGACCGTTTTCGCAAGCTGTTGCCGGAGTATGCAGAGGAACTGAAACGAACTAAATTGGACTAATTAAAATACCATGAAACAACTGAAAAAAAACTTAAGAAATGGATTACTGGCCATCGGTTTATTAGCCATGGTGGCATGCGGAAATGATGATGTAGAAGAAGTCACTTATTCACCCGAAACCGAAGCTGCAGAACTTAAATCATTGATTGAAAACCTCACAACTGAGGGGTATGATGTTGATACTACGTCTGTTGGAGTCTATTATGTAATGACAGCAGAAGGTGATGGTGAATACGTGCAGCCTGGAGATTCAATTGGAATAGCTTACACCGGCTACTATACAAATGGTTATGTTTTCGATTCAACTTCAAGTATGGATGATGGAATCTGGCGCTATGTTCCTACCAATACATCCTTAATAGAAGGATTTAGCGATGCTGTCAATCATTTAAGAGAGGGAGGTAAAGGCACATTTATTATTCCGTCGTCTTTAGCGTATGGATCTACAGGTTATTACTCCATTCCTCCTTATACCACATTGGTATTCGATATTGAACTGGTAGCGATTTATCCCGACGAATCTACCTTGTAAGGTATGAATCAGCAGCAACTCAAGCTCTTTAAACAGTTATTGCCGGGCTTTATCCCCTTGTTTGCGTTTATCCTGATAGACGAGGTTTGGGGAACGCAAGCCGGGCTTATTGCAGCACTTGTTATAGGTGTGGGCGAATTGTTATGGGTTTGGGTAAAGGAGAAGCGGTTCGAACGTTTTGTGTTGTTCGATACCTTATTGCTGCTCGCCTTGGGCGGAGTGTCGTTGATCCTTCATAACGAAATCTTCTTCAAATTAAAGCCTGGACTGGTACAGTTGATTTTGTGCGCAATCCTCGCGTTTTCGGCCTATTCGCGGGTGAATATCGTTGGCATGATGAGCCAGCGATACATGAAAGGAATGAAGGTTGATGATGCACAGATGCAGCAAATGCGCCAAAGCATGTTACTGATGTTTTGGATTTTTCTGGCACACACCGCATTGGTGTTCTATGCCACTTTTTACTTGTCGGACGCAGCTTGGGCTTTCATTTCCGGTGGTCTGTTCTATATGCTGTTTGGTGTGGTTTTTTTAATCACTTTGTGGAAGCAAAAACAGCAGAATAAAGCTCTGGTGCAGGAAGAACAGCTCCCTATTGTGGATGAATCAGGAAAGGTACTGGGACGTGCTCCGCGGTCGTTTTGCCACAATGGTTCCAAACCTTTGCATCCGGTTGTTCATCTACATGTTTTTAATGCGAAGGGGGCGATATACTTACAAAAACGCCCGATGAACAAGCTGGTGCAACCAGGTAAATGGGATACTTCGGTAGGCGGACATATTACCTTTGGTGAAGATTTGGAAACCTCTTTACGACGAGAGGCGTGGGAGGAAATCGGGTTGCAGCAGTTCTCAGCGAAGTTACTGAAGACTTACGTTTGGGAAAGTGAGATTGAGCGCGAGTTGGTGTATGTTTTTACAACAACCGATTACCAGGGAATTCGCTTGCATACAGAAGAAGTGCAGGAAGGCCAGTTTTGGACGCCCAAACAAATTAAGAGCAGCATGGGGAAAGGTGTGTTTACGCCCAACTTTGAGCACGAATATCAATTGCTCTTCGGAAACTAAATAGGCGATAGTCTTATTTGGTTGATCGATCCAACTCAATCCTCGTAAGCTGGGAAAATGTAATCCTTTAGTATCCGGTATTGTATCACCTTTTTCGTGTAATTGGCTCCGGTAAGCACAATGACCGACTCAATTTCGGGAAACACAATAATCTGTTGGCCGCCCCAGCCATTGCCCGAAAACCACTGAACCGACTTTTTGTCATGCTAGGGGAGCAAGTCTCCTTTTTGTTAGTAATCGGTCTTTTGTACCGGTAGTTAGCCGTTCAGAATAGTTAGTTGGTCAGCTCGAACTGATCCTTACCTGCAAATCAGTTGTCGAAGGGGGCGAAGTAAAGGTAAACGGGAAGAAAGGATAGGTAGTTGCAAATTCAGAACAGTTAGAAGCTAACCTGTTTTCCTAAAAATAAAAGCTCCAATCTCATCCAAAAACCGGAGCTTTTACGCATAAATGTCTAGTGCCTATTATCTAAAGAAACTATTTTCCTTCAATCCAGTTGATAATCTTCGGATCGTCGGGAGCTGTTTTCGGGCTTACATAGCCAACCAGCTGTCCGTTTTCGTCGATCATATATTTTTGGAAGTTCCAGGCTACTGACGAGTCTTCGAGGCCATTGTGATCCTTCTCGGTCAGCCAATGGTAAATAGGTGCCATGTCGTCGCCTTTCACCGAAATTTTCGACATCATCGGGAAGCTCACTCCATAATTCTTCTGGCAAAACTCAGCAATCTCTTCGTTGGTGCCGGGTTCCTGGCTCAAAAAATTGTTAGCCGGAAAACCGACAATCACAAATTTGTCGCCACCGTACTTTTTATACAGCGCTTCTAATCCTTCATATTGAGGGGTCAGTCCGCATTTCGAAGCAGTATTCACCACCAAAACCTTTTTGCCTTTCAGGCTGGCCAGATCAAAATCATTTCCTTGAATGTCCTTTACCGTAAAATCATGAAGCGACTTTTGTCCAAAGCTGAGCATGGCCGCGAAAACAAATATCAGGATCAAATTAATCTTCTTCATCTTGTTTCAATTTTAGTTGGATAAGTTTTTCGCATATGCGAATATAAACGGACTTTAAGCCCTAAAATTTCCCGCTATTGGGATTTTATATAGAACAGGCTGTTTCTGAAAATGTTTAACAGTCTGGCTTTCACAAAAAGCGTGCAAGTGTTAATAACTAAGCTCCCTGAAATAGGGCAAAATGTTTATCTTTGAGATCTCACAAGGAAAATTATGGAGAATTTTATTGTTTCTGCACGTAAATATCGTCCCGACACATTTCACTCGGTGGTTGGCCAGGCATCCATTACTTCAACGTTGAAGAATGCCATCAAAAACCGCCAGCTGGCTCATGCTTACCTGTTTTGTGGTCCGCGTGGGGTGGGAAAGACCACTTGTGCCCGTATTTTCGCAAAAACAATCAACTGTCAGAATCTGACGGCCGAAACAGAACCATGTAATACTTGCGAGTCGTGCCAGGCATTTAACAGCAGCCGTTCCTATAACATTCACGAGCTGGATGCTGCGTCGAATAACTCGGTTGAAGATATCCGTAACCTGACCGACCAAGTGCGTATTCCGCCACAAATTGGCAAGTACAGCATTTACATCATCGACGAGGTTCACATGCTTTCGCAAGCCGCTTTCAACGCCTTTTTGAAAACGCTGGAAGAGCCGCCAAAGCACGCTTTGTTTATTCTGGCTACGACCGAAAAGCATAAAATCATCCCGACGATCTTATCGCGTTGTCAAATCTTCGATTTTAACCGCATTAAGATTTCAGATATTGCGGGTCATTTGGACTATGTTGCTAAAAACGAATCGGTGAATATTGAAGCTGAAGCCTTGAATGTGATTGCGCAAAAAGCAGATGGTGCTATGCGCGATGCTCTGTCAATCTTCGACCAGATTGTGAGCTTCTCGGGAAAGGAAATCACGTATAAGAACGTCATCGCCAACCTGAATGTACTCGATTACGACTACTATTTCCGGTTAATCGATGCACTGCAAAAGAACGATGTTCCCGGAGCGCTGATGTTGTTTAACGATGTGCTCGATCATGGTTTCGATGGTCATCATTTTATCACCGGATTAAGCAGCCATTTGCGTGACTTGCTGGTCTGTAAAGATCCGATAACGGTTCAGTTGCTTGAGGTTGGAGGCGAGATCAAAGAGAAATACAAACAACAGGCAGTCAGCTGCGATCAGGAGTTTGTATTCGAAGCGCTGAAAATCAGTAACGAGTGCGACCTTCAATACAAAATCAGTCAAAACAAACGTTTGCTGGTTGAGTTAGCCGTCATCAAAATGGCACAACTCACCTTAAAAAAAAAATAGCTGACGAACCGGAATCGGACGAATTAGCACCTATTTTCAATAGCGTAAAGGCTGCACCACAGCCTACTAACGGAGCGAGACCGGCAATGCCGGCTGCCGCAGCACAAAATCCAACTCAAACAGCACATGTCGCCGAAGAGGAAACTCCCGGCCGGATTACCTCACGCCGCCTGATTAAGCGCAAAGGAAGCGGCTTCACACCTTCTATTAAAGATGCCTTAGCCGGCAAGTTTCAGGAAGAAAAGCAGGAAGAGAATGCCATCGAGAAGATGAAGTATTATAGCGGCGAGCAATTGCACGAACCGTTTACATCCGAGGTATTCGCGCAGAAGTGGACGGAGTACCTTGAGCGCATGAATGATCGTCCTGTGTTGAAAGCAAGTATGTCGCGCACTCCCGAAATCTTTGATTCGTGCAAATTGAAACTGCAAATCGATAGTGCTATTGTTGATGCAGAAATCAGCAAGATCAAGCCTGATTTGGTTTCATGGTTGCGCAGAGAATTACGAAATACCGGCATCGAGCTTATTACCGAGATAACCGAATTGGAAGATACGCGTACAAGACCTTATTCCGAAACGGAGAAGTTTGCCGAGATGCTTCGGAAGAATCCGAAAATTAATTTACTAAAACAGACCTTTAATTTAGATTTCAGCGATCATTGATAATTTCTATCTTTAATAGAATATTAAAAAAGCTTAACCCACGCGGCTAAGCGTGAATGATGCCTGAAATTCTTTATATTTGAAGAAAAACAAAAAAATAACCATTATGCTTAAAGAATCAGTTGAAAAAGCGTTAAACGCTCAAATTAATGCGGAAATGCATTCAGCATATCTATATCTTTCAATGTCAGCCTGGTTTCAGGCAAAAGGTTTGACCGGATTCGCAAACTGGATGAAAATTCAATACCAGGAGGAGCTGACTCACGCCAACAAATTTTTCGATTATGTACACGAACGTAATGGCCGTGTATTGTTAGAGCCAATAGCTGCTGTTGATCAGGAATTCGACAGTGTTATTGATGCTTTTGAGAAAACATTGGCGCACGAACAAAAAGTAACTGAGTTGATTGACAAGCTGACTGACACAGCTGTTGCTGCCAGCGATCATGCGACACAAAGTTTCCTGCAATGGTTCATTGACGAGCAGGTTGAAGAAGAAGCTACCGTAAATGGTATTCTCGACGATCTTCGTCTTATCAACGGTCAGGGTAACGGTCTGTTCATGTTGAATCGTGAGCTGGCGACGCGTGTCTTTGTTGACTCTACCGCAGCTAAGTAATTTATTTGACCAAAATAAATCGAAAGGCTGCCGATTGGTAGCCTTTTTTTATGGACGATCTTAACGATTGATTTGAAATATGGACAAGAGTATTGAAAAGGCATGGCTTTCGCTGGCCGAAGCATGTAAGGAAAACCTTCAGGAAAAGGAGCAGAATGAGGTAAAGCGGGCTTTCGATTATGCTTACGATATTTTAGAGGAGCGTAGATGGAAAACAGGGGAAACAATCATCATCCACTCCATTGAGGTGGCTGAAGTGGTTGCTCGCGAGATTGGCCTCGGGATGGATTCAATTATCGCTGGTTTACTGCATAATGTTCCCTATGAAGATGTTCCCAAGCGTCCCGATTTCAAGGAGATTGAAGCGAATTTCGGGCCTTTTGTGCGGGTGATCCTTGAGGGGATGGCGAAAATTAATGCCCTGGGTACTGATACTGTTGACCTGCACTCTGAAAATTACCGTAAGCTGATGCTGGCGCTGGCTGGAGACGTTCGTGTGATTTTGGTGAAGATTGCAGACCGATTACACGTTATGCGCCATCTGGATAATTACCCGGCAGATTTTATTAAAAAGATTTCGGTGGAGACTTCGCACTTGTATGCGCCACTGGCTCACCGCCTGGGCTTGTACTATGTGAATTCCGAAATGTTAGATTTATGCCTGAAGTATTTGTCGCCGGATGCCTATAATCATGTTGCTGATTGTTTGAAGGAATCAGAAACAGAGCGTAAAAACTTTATCGCAGAATTTGTAAAACCGATCGAAGAAAAACTGAAGTCGAAAGGCTTTAAGTTCGAAATGAAAGCCCGAACAAAAGCAATCAACTCGATTTGGAATAAGATGAAGAAGTCGAGCATTCCTTTCGAGGAAGTGTATGACATCTTCGCTATCCGTGTTATTCTCGACTCAGAACAGCAGGCCGAAAAATCGGATTGCTGGCAGGTGTATTCTATTGTAACCGAAGAATATCAGGCTAACCCGGAGCGCATGCGCGACTGGATAACGGTGCCAAAATCAAACGGTTACGAAAGTTTGCATGCTACTGTATTAGGCCCGAATAAAAAATGGGTTGAAATACAGATTCGCACGCATCGGATGGACGAGATTGCTGAGAAGGGTTTGGCTGCTCACTGGAAATACAAAGGTGGATCGGCATCGGCTGAGATGGAAAAATGGCTGGCGGGTGTACGGGAAATTCTGGAGAACCCCGATCTGAACGTCGTTGATTTTATTGACGAATTCAATACAAATATTTATAAAGACGAGATTTTTGTGTTTACTCCTAAGGGCGATTTAAAGCGTCTTCCTGCTGGAGCAACACTGCTCGATTTTGCTTACGAAATTCACTCTGCCGTAGGAGACCGTTGTGTTGGCGGTATGGTTGACGGGCGTAAGGTAACGCTCCGTTACAAACTAAAGAATGGTGAGCAAATTTCCATCGATACATCAAACAACCAGAAGCCCAAATTGGACTGGTTGGATATTGCAATTACCAGTAAGGCAAAGAACCGCATTAAAGCCAGTTTGAATGAAGAACGGAAGCGAGAAGCGGACAATGGCAAGGAGATTCTGGTTCGTAAGCTAAAGAACTGGAAAATTGAATATAACGACGAGACTATCCGTACTTTACTGAAGCATTATCGCCTGAAACTCGCACAGGATCTTTACTACAATATCTCAACAGAGAAGATTGACACGCTTAATATTAAAGAACTGCTTACTGCTAAGGAAGAAGTAGAAGAGCAATCAGCCAAACAAAAGCTGGAAGAGAACCTTTCTGCGGATCAGTTCAAGGAGATGGAATTTACCGGCGGCGACGATTATCTGGTGATTGATAACAACATTAAGGACGTTAACCACAAGCTGGCGCAATGTTGTAACCCGATCTTCGGCGACGATATTTTCGGATTCGTGACAATTAGTGAAGGGATTAAAATTCACCGTCGTACGTGCCCGAATGCTAAGCAGATGTTTGAGCGCTACCCGTACCGGATTATCCCTGCAAAGTGGCGTGATTCAGAGAAGAAAACTTCCTTCCAGGCAACAATTCGCCTGTCGGGGATCGATGAAGTTGGGCTTGTGGCACAAATTTCAAACGTGATCTCCAAGGACGTCGGTGTATCTATGCGTTCAATCAACATCGATACTTCCGGTGGTGAGTTTTTGGGGACGCTCCGTGTGTATGTTCAGAATATTGAACACCTTGAGTTCCTAATGCGGAAACTTCAACATATTAAAGGTATACAGCATGTTTCAAGGGCAGATGCCTGATTGAAATTCAAATTTTAAGTGTTTAACCAAGCACTTAAAATTTGTTAATAAATATCGCACGCGATATAAAATGGATATATTTGTATCGTAAACGACACAAGAAGAATTCGATATGTATACAGCAAATGTAAAGGTAACAGGAGGTAGAAATGGTCGTGTGACCAGCGGTAACGGCGTGTTGGATCTGGAAATAAAAATTCCGAAAGAAATGGGAGGCCCAGGAGGTGAGGCTACAAATCCGGAGCAGTTATTCGCCGCAGGCTATGCAGCTTGTTTTGACAGCGCTCTTCAACTAATGATTTTAAAGGACGGATTAAAACAAAAGAAAACTACGGTTGAAGCAGAAGTCGGCTTGCATCGAAACGGTTTGAATTTTTCCCTAAGTGTTAAGTTGATTGTTGAAATAGAAGGCGTAGATAATGAAGTGGCCAGCATACTTGTTGCTAAAGCGCACGAAACCTGCCCGTATTCAAAGGCAACAAGGGGGAATATTCCGGTAGAATTTGAGATTAGAAAATTTGAAACAGTATAGAAATAACAAGCAAACAGCCAGGGAGCATGAAAACAATTTATGATTTTAATGCCAAGTCATTGCAGGGAAAGGACGTTGATTTGGCAGAGTTTAAAGGTAAGGTAATCGTTGTCGTAAATACAGCGAGTAAGTGCGGTTTTACGCCACAATACGAAGGTTTGGAAAGACTTTACGAGAAGTATAAAGATCAAGGCCTGATGATTCTGGGTTTTCCCTGCAATCAATTTGGAAAGCAGGAGCCGGGATCCGCAAAAGATATTCAGGAAGGATGCTTGATCAACTATGGCGTTACATTTAGGATGTTTGAAAAAATTGATGTAAATGGCGAAAACGAGCATCCTCTATTTACTTTCCTTAAAAAGGAACAGGGCGGATGGTTCAATAATAAGATTAAGTGGAATTTCACCAAATTTTTGATCGACCGCAATGGTAACGCAATAAAGCGATATGCTCCGATTGTCAAGCCGGAGAAAATGGAAGAAACTATTTTGGAGCTCCTGTGAAAAAAATAACTTGCAGGTAGCTCGAGAGCTACCTGCTAAATTCTTATTTATGGAACAGTTGAAGTTAGATAACCAGTTGTGTTTTCCTTTTTACTCAATATCACGGTTGATCATTCGTCGGTACCAGCCTTTCCTGGATCAACTCGGAATTACCTATCCGCAATACCTGGTATTGCTTGTATTGTGGGAAAACGATAACCAACCAGTTAACGATATTGCCAAACGACTATTTCTGCAAACAAATACTGTAACTCCATTGCTGAAACGCATGGAGAGCCAAGGCATTATTACGCGCGAAAAGGCGACAGACGATGAGCGCAAAGTGATCATAAGCCTAACCGATAATGGAAAAGAGATGGAGCTGTTGGCTGCCGAAATTCCCGATAAATTGACAGAAGAAATGAATAATTTCTCCAAGGATGAACTCAAAGCGCTTCACAGCACCCTTTATCGCATGATTGATCAGTTGAAATAGTGTTCGATTAACTCTTCTTATTTTTCTTGTTCTTTTTCGTCTTTTGTTGTCCTGGCGCATATGCTTTAGCACTCTTTTCGCCTGTAAGCTTTTTCATTTGCCCTGGCGGAATATCGCCGTTTGCCTTTGTTTTAAAGGGATAAGAGTTTGCTATAAAAAGTGTTTGGCATGATGAAAAAGAGAACATACTGAGGCATAACGCTAAAAGGATAACTTTGGTTTTCATTTGTTTTTGGGGTTGTTTATTCTTTAATCCACTCTGTTTTTTGGCCAACAGGAATACGCATACGTGGAGGGCGTTGAAAGCTTTCGTCAGCTTCTCCCAGAATGAAAAAACCAATTGGCGCATCTTCGGCCTCTAAATTAAGAAAATGTTTCATTTGTTGGGAATAGCAAACACCACCTGTGCTTAAATAGCCGGCAATACCGTATGCCTGCAGGCTTAAATAGATATTTTGGACGGCACAGGCAACCGAAACAAGATCTTCCTGTGCAGGAAAGCGTTTATATGGATCGCGTTTGGCAATTATGGCAATAATATGTGAAACACGTTTATGCTTTTCCGAATAAGCTTCGTATTTGAAACCAACGAATTTATCGGCAGGTGTAATTTCTTTATAGATTTGCTGTTGAACCTTGAAAAAGCGTTTCACTCCATTGCCGGCGAAGACCTTAAAATTCCAGGCTTGTACCAATCCATGTGATGGCGCCCAGCTGGCATTTTCCAAAAGTTTTTCGATAACGGCATCGTCGATTTTACTTCCTTCTTTTAGACCCTCTACGAAGGTTGATTTTCTGTTTTTGATCCAGTTCTCAATAGTTTCAGGCATACTTGTCATCTTTATTTCTTTAATTTTGATAATAAGAACAACGTAAAGGCGGATAAGTTTGTACTTTCAAACCTTGTAATAAAAGAGAAAGAAGGTATGTTGATTATGAGCGAAACAATCAATGAAATTCGGGGGCTGTTGGATAAAAACTGTTTGGATAAAGCAGAAACGCTGATTTGTGATATGATAGAGGCAGGTGCCAAATCGGCTGAATTGTTTTATCTGAAAGGGCAGATTTACATGAAGAGACAAGAATGGGGGAATGGGGGAATGCAATTAATGCGTTTAACCAAGTCCTGGAAATCGCTCCTGATTACTCAGGAGCTCAAAACCAAATTGAAATGGCAAGATCAATTCTGGGCTTTTTCAATCCCGATTTGATCAATCCTTGATTTAGTCCAAAACAAAGCGATAGGTGATTGTTCCTGTTTGAAAAGCAGGAGCTTTGGGATCAGCATTGAAGGTTGCTTTTAGTGCCGCCTGACGGGCAGCTTCAAGCAGATTCGCATTGTAGGTATTGGTTCCTTTAACACCGGGCTTCGCATTGCTGACTTTACCGTATTTATCCACGGTAATACTCACAACAACAACTCCTTCTTCGTTTCCCGGATAATTTGGTTTAGGCAAACCAGTAACATTGCGTCCATCCAAACTCCAATCTGTTCCATTCCCAGAGTTTCCGCTCCCTGAACCACCATCTCCATACTTGTCAGATTGTCCTCCGGTTTGACTTCCCTGGTTGCCTCCTGGGTAGGTGCCACCTTGTCCTGTACTTGTAGAGTTGTTACTACCTGCTCCTCCTGCCCCTGATCCAAAGGCACTAGCAGTACGATTATTAATTTGTGCGATCTTCGCAGCTTCAGCTTCTTTGCGTTTACGTTCTTCTTCGGCTGCTTTACGCTGACGCTCAAGTTCAGCTTGCTTTTGCTTTGCAATTTCGGCTAAACGTTGTTTTTCAGCCTCCATTTCTGTCTGCTTATTGATCTCTGCTTGACGTTTTGCTTCGGCTTCTGCTGCAACCTTACTTTGCCGATCCAGTTCTTCTTTTTTCTTTTGGTCAGCCAGTTGTTTCTGACGCGCTAATTCCTCTTGCTTTTTCTTCGCTTCTTCTTCCTTTTTCTTTTTAGCGGCCTCAAGTGCTACAGTTTTTTCGTAGTCCTGAGTCATCAATTCTTTTTTCGCTTCAACCGGAGTGGCCGGTGTTGATGAAGATGGTGTAGGAGGAGGTGTAGCTGCCTGTACGGGAGGAGACGCTGGTTCCTCTTTTGCAGGTGTACTTTGACGCGGAGCAGGAGCAGGTTCTTCCTTGCCCAAGCCGTTTTTGCTATCGCCAAAGTTAACCAATACGCCCTCTTCGCCGGGAAGTGGCAGTGGCGTAAAGAATCCGAACAATAGCAGCAAGATTAAAATGATCACATGGAAAATGATCGTTCCCCAAAAACCTTCTTTATGTTTGCGAATGTAGCTCATTAATGTTCCGGTGCAGTAGCTAAGATCATTTTGTATTTATTGCGCTTGGCAATATTCATCACTTTGACAACCTGTTCAATTGGCACTGATTTATCGGCATGCAGCGAAACGTAAGCTTCTTCTTCATTTCCGACAGCACGTTGAAGTGCAGGTTCGATTTCGCCGAAGGAAACCCGTCGAGGTGTTCCGTCGGTATTCACGTAGTATTTTAAATCAGCAGTAATGGAAACCGTTGTGATGGCTTTAGCCGCTGTTTGGTTGTTACTTTCAGGTAACAGCAGTTTTAGCGCATTGGGCGCAATCAGGGTTGACGTGACCATGAAAAAGATCAGCAGCAAGAACACGATGTCGGTCATCGACGACATACTGAAGCTGGCATCAACCTTATTTCTCCGTTTTAAAGCCATTGTCTTTATTTTGCGGGTTCATTCAATAAATCCAAGAATTCAGAAGTGGCTGCTTCCATTTTAAATACCACTTTTTCAACATTCGAAACCAGGATGTTGTAAGCAAAATAGGCGATAATACCTACCGTTAAACCGGCTACCGTTGTTACCATGGCTTGGTAAATACCCGACGACAGCAAAGTAACGTCGATGTTGTTTCCTGCATTTGCCATATCATAGAATGCTTGAATCATACCAATAACTGTACCAAGGAAACCAATCATGGGGGCACCACCGGCTACACTGGCTAATACAGGTAAACCTTTTTCCAATTTTGAGATTTCGAGGTTTCCAACCATTTCAATTGCAGTGTTTACATCGGCCATTGGGCGACCAATACGTGTAATCCCTTTCTCAATCATCCGTGCAGTTGGGGTATCCTGCGAGCGGGCAAGTGTTAGTGCTGCATCAATCTTTCCTTGAAGGATAAAATCTTTAACCCGCTCAAGTAACGAGTTGTCCACTTTCCCTGCTTTCTTAACAGCCATATAGCGGTCGATAAAGATAAATACTGCCACCAATGATAATACCAAAATAGGGATCATGATCCAGCCGCCTTTTAAGGCTAAATCGAAAAAACGGGTAACAATTCCATCTTGTTGCGCAGCTTGAGCTACTGAGTCAGCACCATCGGTAATAGGTGTGCTCACTTGTAATAGTACGAAGTTCAGCATATAGTTTTCTGTTTTTTAAGACCTGTGTAAAAATAAACGAGGCACACTGTTTTATAGTATGCCTCGCAAAAATAAGAATATTTTTAAGTGTTCTTAAAGAACAACCGCCTCAAAGTAATAATAAGCTGCACCTGCCAAATAGCCGATTAGAGCTAACCAGGAAATTTTTTTCAGGTACCAGATAAAATCGATCTTTTCAAGTCCCATTGCAGCTACACCCGCAGCGGAACCAATAATCAACATACTACCACCAGTACCGGCTGTATATGCTAAAAATTCCCAGAAAGGCCCATCTTGCACGAAACTTGATAAATAACCAGTAGTTCCAGCTTCGGCGATTGGGTACATACCCATTGCTCCGGCTACCAGCGGTACGTTGTCAACAATTGATGAAAGAACACCAATGGCCAAGTCAATTAAGAAGATATTGCCCAGATGTTCGTCCAGGTATTGAGAAAGCAAGTGCAAGTGGCCGGCAGACTGCAAAGCAGCCACAGCAGACAAGATTCCCAGGAAGAATAGAATTGTCGGTACGTCTACTTTACGCAAAACAGCAGTCACCCGTAGTTTGTGCTTAATTTCATCAGCCTTGTCTTTGTGCAGGATTTCAGAAACAACCCAGATTATACCAAGAGAAAGCAACATCCCCATATAAGGAGGAAGGTGAGTGGTTGTTTTGAAAACAGGTACAAACAAAAGGCCTGCAACACCGAGAATCAACATCAATATTTGTTCCTTAGGAGTCGTCAGTTCTTTTTCATCGTCTTCAACTACAGGACGCATCACATCACCCTTCATTGTAAAGCTCAATAAGGCCAACGGTACAACCATACATATAACACTTGGTAAGAATACACCTTCTACGATTTTAGCAGCAGTAACTTGTCCTCCAATCCACAACATGATGGTAGTTACGTCACCGATAGGAGACCATGCACCACCGGCATTGGCGGCTAACACAACCATACTGGCAAAGAACCAACGAGTCTGTTTGTCATCAATAAGTTTACGTAGTAGTGCAACCAAAACGATAGTTGTGGTCAGGTTATCCAACAAAGCCGACATAAAGAAAGTCAGGAAACTCAGAATCCACATCAGCTTTACTTTGTTGGTCGTTGTTATTCTGTCTGTTATTGCCTTGAATCCATTGTGTTGGTCAACCATTTCAACAATCGTCATGGCACCCAACAAAAAGAATAAGATTTCTGCAATTTCACCTAAGTGATGAATGATCTCGTAGTCGACGATAAACTCATGTGCAGCTTCGATCGTCAACCAGACACTGTGATCATGTGAAAATTTCTCCCAGGCAGGACTAAAACCAAGTGAAAAGATATCCTTAGCACCAATAATGTAAACAACCCAGCATAAAGTTCCAATGATTAGTGCAGAGGCAGCTTTGTCAACTTTTATCGGGTGTTCAAGAGCAATAGCTAAATAGCCTAAAATGAACACCACAACCATTAATACAAA
>QKCF01000139.1 GCA_003246935.1 Sunxiuqinia sp.
GTTGGAAAAGCCTTGTTGCGGGAAATGAAATGGTACGACGAGTATTTGCAGAAAGGAGAAGCTGACCGAAGCGCCAATCCCTCTCCCGGAAATAAAACGGGTGGATTAAGTAACGTTGTCGAGAAAGCATTGGGGTCGATCGCTAAATCAGGATCCAGTACGATTGTTGATGTCCTTTCGCCCGGAGAAAAGATCAGGAAAAAAGGCTTGACTTTCGCAGCAACCCCGGCCAGCGATTTTGTATGTGGAACTCTTCAACTTGCCTCAGGCATGAACATGCATGTTTTTATGACTGGGCGCGGAACTCCTTATGGGCTACAGATGGTTCCAGTGATCAAGGTCGGCTCCAATTCCAAATTAAGTAATCGATGGTTTGATCTGATTGATCTGGATGCAGGAAAAGTAGCCCTGGGCGAGAAGACGATCGAAGAAATGGGTTGGGAATTATTTCATCTGATTTTGGATGTAGCAAGCGGTCGGAAGGTGGTAGCCTGTGATAAATTGGGGCTTCATAACGATCTTGTTCTATTTAATCCAGGACCTGTAACCTAAAAACAAACAATATGCTTTCATTAAACGACATCAAGGGGGTTATTCCTCCAATCATTACTCCTGTTGACGAAGAGGAGAACGTAAATACCAGTGCTTTAAAAAGAGTCATTGAGCATGTGATTGATGGTGGAGTTCATGGCATTTTTGCCTTGGGCAGCAACGGTGAGTTTTATGCACTCGATCATCAAAATCAAAAAATTGCACTTGAGACAACTGTGGCTCATGTTAACGGTCGGGTGCCGGTTTATGCAGGAACGAGCGCTATTACAACTAAAGAATGTGTGTCGATGGCCCAAATGGCTGAACGTGTTGGAGCCGATGCATTAACGGTTTTAACGCCTATGTTCATCACACCTTCAGAGAGTGAGCTTTACGAACACTTTAAAACGATTGCTGCGTCAACAAAACTACCGGTTTTGCTGTACAACAATCCCGGGAAAACGACAAACAACATTTCGGTTTCATTGCTGAAGAAACTCGCAGAGATTGATAATATCGTTGGCATTAAAAATACCAGTCTGGATTTTTCGCAGACCATTCAATATTTACATGTCACTCAAAATAACCAATCTTTTAGGGTGTTAGCCGGAACTGATTTCTACATCTACGCAACCTTAACTTACGGAGGGGTGGGCTGTGTTGCCGGAACAGCTAATGTTGCTCCAGCATTGGTTGTCGACATCTATGAGAAATTTATGGCGGGTGATCACCAGGGTGCACTGGAGGCACAGTACAAACTGATGCCGCTTCGAAGCGCCTATAATTTCGGAAGCTTCCCTGTTGTTATGAAAGATTGCCTAAACCTGATGGGGCTTGATGTTGGCCACCCAGTGAAGCCAATCGATCATTGTACGGCAGAGCGAATGGAGGCGCTAAAAGTTGTATTAAAGGATCTTCAATTACTAAACGAATGAATTCACTGAGAAACAAGGCTCGATTAATAATCGACGAAGCGATTAGAGCTGTTCTTCCTGAAGAGGCAGTAAAAAAAGCACTTGCCGGCATGCAGTTGAAAGATGGCGTCATGCTTGTTGCCATTGGTAAAGCAGCCTGGAATATGGCTTTCGCTGCGCATGAGGTTCTGGGAGAGAGGATCCGGGAGGGCATTGTTTTGACAAAGTACAACCATTCCCAAGGAAAATTGAAAGGCTTGAGGATTTATGAAGCCGGTCATCCGCTACCCGATCAGAATTCAGTATTGGCTACTGGCGAGATTCTGGAGATGGTCGGGAAGCTAACGTCGAAGGATGAATTGTTGTTTCTGGTTTCCGGTGGCGGTTCAGCTTTGTTCGAAAAACCGCTGAACGGAGTTTCAATAGATGAGGTCATTTCTGTAACCAATCAACTCTTAGCCAAAGGAGCTGATATCGTCGAAATGAATACCATCCGGAAACATCTGTCAGCAGTGAAGGGAGGTCGGTTCGCAGAGCATTGTAATGGTGCAAAGATTCACTCGATTGTTTTATCGGACATTATTGGAGACCCATTGGATTCAATTGCCAGCGGCCCGGCTTATCCGGATATCTCAACGACTGATGATGCATTAAAAATTGTTTCCAAATACGAACTTGAGCTAAGCGACGATTGTCGGAAGGCAATTCAACAGGAAACTCCAAAATCGATAGCTAATTGTGAAACCGTCGTTACCGGTAGTGTTGCCGAGTTGTGCAAAGCGGCAGCTCGGATTGCGCAGCAAAACGGATTTCAACCTTATATCCTTTCTACGTTCATCCAAAGTGAAGCTAAGGAAGTTGGGTACACATTGGCTGCGATTGGCAAAGAAATTATTCCCGGCAAGAATGCTTTCTCTTTCCGGAGGCCTTGTGCCATCATTTTGGGAGGAGAAACAGTCGTTCACTTAAAGGGAAATGGTATTGGTGGAAGGAATCAGGAGCTCGCCTTGTCGGCAGCTATCGGAATTCAAAATTTGGAAAATGTAGTGATTTGTTCGGTAGGATCAGATGGAACCGATGGCCCAACAGAAGCTGCGGGAGGAATGGTTGATGGTCAATCATTCAAGCGAATGAAAATAGCAGGAATAGATCCTGAAGAAAAATTGAACCAAAACGATTCATTCCATGCGCTCAAAGCCAGTGAAGATCTGATTATCACAGGGCCCACAGGTACAAACGTAAATGATCTGATGATGATTTTATGTGGTTAACACCAAAACGTAAATGAAAATATCGGACGCAATAACTAAATATTCAATTTAACTAATTAAAATATCAACGTATGAAAATAGGATTTATCGGACTTGGAATCATGGGTAAACCCATGTCGAAAAATTTAATTAAAGCCGGACATGAGCTTGTTGTCCTGGATATTAATAAAGGAGCGATAGACGAACTCGTCGGTCTGGGGGCAGAGACCGCTGGAACTGCAGCTGAATTGGCATCTAAAGTAAAGGTCATCATTACCATGTTGCCAAACTCTCCGCATGTAAAAGAAGTCGTTCTGGGAAAAGGAGGCGTTATTGAAGGAGCTTCTGCAGGATCGGTTGTGATTGATATGAGTTCTATTGCTCCGTTAGCGAGTCGGGAGATTGCTGGCGAATTGGAGACAAAGGGCGTTGAAATGCTGGATGCCCCGGTTAGTGGAGGAGAACCCAAAGCTATTGACGGAACAATTGCTGTAATGGTTGGTGGTAAAAAAGAAGTTTTCGATGCCAACTATGATGTGATGAAAGCCATGGCTGGATCAGTCGTTCATGTCGGGGATATCGGAGCTGGAAACATTGCGAAACTATGTAACCAGGTTGTGGTCGCTTTAAATATTGCAGCTGTTTCTGAAGCGTTGGTTTTAGCTCAAAAAGCAGGCGTTAGCCCTGAACGAGTTTACCAGGCTATCCGGGGAGGACTGGCTGGCAGCACTGTCATGGACGCTAAAGCTCCAATGATGATGGATCGCAATTATGCCCCCGGATTCAGAATTGACTTACATATTAAAGATCTGAACAATGTTTTAGAAACCTCTCACGGGGTAGGAGTTCCACTTCCTTTGGCTGCACAGGTCATGGAAATTATGCAGGCCATTAAACAAGACGGTTGTGGTGTAGAAGAC
>QKCF01000466.1 GCA_003246935.1 Sunxiuqinia sp.
GAATACTGTTCCACCACCGATGGAAAGAACGGTCAAGCCGAAAAAGAAAAAAGTTGAAGCGCCAGCCAAAATGCAGGCTCCACCCAAAATGGAGTATAAACCAATCGAGCGTGAAAGCCTCGTAAAGACCCATTCCCGGATGAAGGGTAATTCCCCTGCTCTCGAATTGGAAAAATTGTCGTTGGAAGATGAAGCCAAACTCACCCCAAAGAATTTAATCATGAAAGATTTCTCGTTGCGCAAAGCCGTTTTGTACTCTGAAATCTTGAAACGAAAATACTAGAACATTTTAGTTAACAGCTGTTTAAGAAGTATTTTTAAACATAGCATTCGTAAAAATCAAATATTTTATTTAGCTTTGCATAGACAAAGAGTTCCGCACGCGGAATTCTTTTTTGTTTATATGAAGTCACATAAAATCAAATAAAAGTAAAAGAAATGGGAAAGGTGACCTATATCACTCAAGAAGGTTTAAATAAACTGAAAGCTGAGCTTGATCATTTAATGAACGTTGAACGCCCGGCTATTTCAAAGCAGATTGGTGAAGCCATTGAAAAAGGTGATATTTCGGAAAATGCGGAATATGATGCAGCCAAAGATGCTCAGGGAATGCTGGAAGCAAAAATCGCTATTCTTCGTGATAAGATTGCTAATGCACGGATTATTGACGAATCAAAAATTGATACAAGCAGCGTTCAGATTTTGAACAAAGTAACCATCAAAAACAAAAAGAACAATGCAATGATGGTTTATACAATTGTGTCGGAACACGAAGCAGACCTGAAATCAGGTAAGATCTCAATTGAGACTCCGATTGCCAAAGGCCTTATTGGTAAAAAAGTTGGCGATGTCGTGGATATTAAAGTTCCATCAGGAGTTATGCAGTTCGAAATTGTTGACATTTCACTTTAAGAATTATGGCTAGTTTGTTTACCCGAATCGTTCAAGGAGAAATCCCCGCCTATAAAGTGGCAGAGGATGACAACTACCTGGCATTCCTGGATATCTTCCCGGTAGCTAAAGGTCATGTGTTGTGTATCCCGAAAAAAGAAGTTGATTACCTGTTTGATTTGGAAGACGAGTCCTACATCGGCCTTCAGTTATTTGCCAAGAAAGTAGCAACCGGATTAAAACAAGCAATTCCCTGTGCGAAAGTTGGCGTAATGGTACTCGGATTGGAAGTACCCCATGCACACATTCATTTGGTGCCCATGCAAAGCGAAGCTGATTTGCTGAACTTCTCGGATAAGAAGAAATTTGCTCCGGAAGAATTTGACGCAACAGCAGCGTTAATTGCTCAATATATTGAATTGTAATTAGTCAAAGCCATCAGTTTAAACTGGTGGCTTTTTTGTCTCCAACCATTTCTTGCAAGTTCCAAATTCCTCGAAGGAGTTTGGAATTTGTTTTTGATACCCAGTACATCTTTGGCGCTTGCTTTTCTCTTGCAACAGTTCTTTGTACATTTAGCCAAAATTTGAAATTATGGAATTTGTCTTTCTGATGGTCGGTTTGGCGATCGGCTTTGTTGTTGCGTTTTTGATGTCGAAGTTGAAAATGAAGTCGTCGGATACTGCTCAAATGGCAGCACAGACCGAATATGAAAAAGTGAAGGCTCAATTAGATGAACGCGTATTAAATCTAACATCCGAAAGAGAGCGTTTGACAGATCGTTTGGATACTGTGCAACGCGAAAATGGTCAGAAAGCAGAGCGGCTCGCAAAGGCAGAAGTAGAGTTTGCCAATTTACGCGAAAAGCTGGTAACTCAAAAACAGGAAATGGAAGAGCTTCAAAAGAAATTCACAACCGAATTCGAGAACGTTGCTCACAAAATATTGAAACAGAACACGCATGAATTTACACAGGTGAATCAAAAGAACATTAGTGAAATCCTGACCCCTCTACGAGAGAAAATTCAGCTTTTCGAGAAGAAAGTAGAGGATACTTACGAAAAAGGACTAAAAGATCAGACCGATCTGAAAGCCGAATTGAAAAAGTTGCATGATCTGAATATGCGTATTAGTGACGAGGCGAACAACCTGACCAAAGCGTTGAAAGGTGATGTGAAGAAACAGGGGAACTGGGGCGAAGTAATCCTTGAGAAAATCCTCGAACGCTCCGGCCTAAAGGAAGGACAGGAGTACAGTAAACAGTTTAGTACCTTAAACGATAATGGCCAGCGCATTCAACCGGATGTGGTGATTAATCTACCTGACCAGAAGCATATTATTGTAGACTCGAAAGTGTCGCTGATTGCTTACGAACGTTGGGTGAATGCAACCGACGATGATGACCGTGCCCGCTACATTAAGGATCACCTGGCGAGTTTAAAATCGCATGTAAAGGGATTAAGTGAAAAACATTATCAGGTCGCGCAAGGTCTTAACAGCCCCGATTTTGTGTTGTTGTTTGTGCCTATCGAATCGTCCTTCAGCGTAGCCATTGAAGCTGACCAGGAATTGTTCTCGTACGCCTGGGACAACAAGGTCGTGATCGTAAGTCCGTCAACCTTATTGGCAACTTTGCGCACAATTGCCTCGATCTGGCAGCAGGAAAATCAAACGCGTAATGCCATCGAGATTGCCCGGCAGGGTGGGGCTTTGTACGATAAGTTTGTCAACTTTATTGCCGACCTCGAAAAAGTTGGTAACAACCTCGATCAAACGCGAAAGAACTACGATTTGGCCATGAATAAGCTGTATGACGGACGCGGTAACCTGATCCGATCGGCTGAGAAGTTACGTGATTTGGGAGCTAAAGCCACGAAAGAATTACCTTCGAAATATTTGGACGAGTAAGAATAGAAAAAGGATGGCGTTTAACCATCCTTTTTCTATTTTCTGAATTTTTATTCTTTTAGGAATTTCACTAACGGCTCGATAAATTGATCGAAGGCTTCGATATGGGGCAGGTGCCCGATGTTGTCGATCTCAACCAACTGGCTGCGCTTAATTTCGTTGTGGGTTATTCTCCCTAATTCCGGGTAGTTACCCATAGTTTTGCGAACCTCGGGGCTGACAAGTGGTTTGCCCAAGGCAGTGCGGTCACGTTGACCGATAATCAGCAGCGTTGGCGCAGTCACATTTTTAAACTCGTAACATACCGGTTGAGTGAAAATCATATCGTATGTCAGCGCAGCGTTCCATGCAATCAGTTTATAGTCTTTATTGAGCGTCCAGCCAGCCAGCAGGTTTACCCATTCGGCGTATTCTGGTTTCCATTTGTTGTCGTAGTAACTTTCCAACTGGTATTTTTTAATCCCTTCGTACGACTTTTTCAATTCACTTTGGTACCACCAATCTACGGGTTTGTAGGGAACTTTTAGTTTCCAGTCTTCCAGTCCAATCGGGTTTTCCAGGATGAATTTATCGGTACGTTCCGGGAACATCAAAACAAAACGAGTGGCAAGCATGCCGCCCATGGAATGCCCTAACACGCTTGTTTTGTCAATGCCAAGCGTATCCAGAATTGCTTTTGTATTGATTGCCAGTTGCTGAAAAGTGTACTGGTAATGTTCGGACTTTGTCGACTTTCCAAAACCAATCTGATCCGGAATAATCACCCGGAAACCTTCTTCTGACAAACGCTCTGCCGTTTTACCCCAATAAGCACCATTGAAGTTTTTGCCGTGCAACAGCATAATGCTCTTGCCGTTTGGATGCTGCGGCTGAACATCCATGTAGGCCATTTTCAATGTTTGCCTTTGATTGTTCAGCGTTACAAAATGAACGGGATAGGGATACTTGTAATTTTCGAGGTTGATGTCGAGTTCTTTTAACTGATTGCTTTGCGCCATGGCTAAGCTACTTGTGATAAGTGCGGCGAGTACGAAACTCAATACCTTTCTCCATTTCATACGTTATCTGTTTTTTTGAGTTTTCACACTCAAAATTAACAGACGGCTTGCCCTTTGGTTGAGAGGAGGGCATAAATGTTTTGTTAATAAATGAAAAGGACGCTCCTCTTTACTTTTCGAGCATGCTTTTGTCGAACTGGTCGTGTTTGTCGAAGCATTGACGGATGGCAAAAAAAAGTTGCAGCAGGATACTGGCCAGCCCGGTGAAAAAGATAATGACCATCACCATAATCTGATATCGAACGGCCAATGAAGGATCCGAACCTCCTATTATTTGACCTGTCATTACGCCGGGTAGAGATACTAAGCCTGCGGTTGCCATTGTGGCAATTGTTGGCGCCATGGCTGTCTGTACTGCTTCCTTAAAAAAAGGCTGTAGTGCTTCGCGACGGCTAGCGCCCATGGCGAGTAAATATTGATAGACCTTTTCCTGTGTTTGTACCTGGCTGAAAAAGGTTTTTAAGGCAACGATATTCGACTTGAGAATATTTCCCAACATCATGCCTGCAATGGGAATAAAAATATTGGCCTTGAAGATATTGCTTAGCTGTGTAATAAAAAGGTTGAAATAGATTAATGTAAAAAGGGTTGGCAATAGCATGGCTAGAACGGTTGACCACAAGAAACTACGCAAGCGCATGGAGGAGTTTTTTATGCCCGAAAGTGCTGCGAAAAAAACCATCATAAACACATAGACAATATTGATGAACGGATTGTCGAGCTTGAAAATGTATATCAGATAGACTGCAACAAAACCCAGTTGTACCAACATGCGTCCAACAGCGAGCAATAGTTTTTTATTGAATCCGAGTTTTAGACTCCAAACCACCAGCACTACAGGGGCAAGTAAAAGCAAGCCTGCTACAATTCCGCTTATACTGATGTTGGGGGTATTCATGAACGCAAGTTTTTTATAATACGCATTGGAGCGGTTTGCCATTCAGAGTCGTGGCTTGAACAGATTACCGTCTTGTCGGTTTGCTTGATATAGTCGACAAAATAGCGCTTCATTTCATCGTCCAGCGCCGAAGTTGGTTCATCGAGTAAAAGTATCGGTCGGTCGAGTAGCATGAGCAATATCCAGCCTAATCGCTGGCGTTCACCACCTGAGATATTCACCGTATTTGTTTTCAGAATGTCGTCGCTGAGCTTCAGTTCCCGAACTTTTTCCAGCAGAATATCCCGACTGAAAGAGATGTTTTTATTGACGGTGTATTGGAAAATTTCGTTAAAGACGTCCTCGACTTTACCATTCGGAAAATCGATCCCTTGACTAAGATATCCGATCTGACAACGGATTTGCCGCATGTTTTCTGGTTTTACCTCTAGTCCGTTGAAGGTGATTTTCCCTTTTTCGGCTTCGAAAAAGCCCAATAGCAACTTCAATAGCGATGATTTCCCTGCGCCTGAGGGTGCTGAAATGACGACTTTCTCTCCATCGGAAATCGTCAGGTTAAAATGATCGAGCAATTGCTTATTCCCCAGGGTTAGGGATACGTTCTTGAAGCGAATCATGAAGAATAAGTAAGGTTCGACAAAAATGCCGGATATAACTCCGGCATTTGATATCTATTAGCTAGCTTTTAATCGATGATGATCTTCAGAATCAAATTTCGATTCTGCATATTCCCGTGTTATTGTCAGTTGTTTCACGCCATCGGTTGGGCTGTCGTACATCGCATCAATCATGATGTTTTCACAGATTGAACGCAACCCGCGAGCGCCAAGGTTGAACTCAACAGCTTTATCAACGATAAATTCCAGTGCGTCTTCTTCAAAGCCCAATTCAATACCGTCCAGATCGAACAGCTTAATGTATTGTTTGATCAATGAATTCTTAGGCTCTGTCAGGATGTTGCGCAAAGCCTGGCGGTCCAACGGTTGCAGGTAAGTTAACACCGGCAAACGACCAATGATCTCCGGAATCAGGCCAAAGCTTTTCAAATCCTGTGGTGCAACGTATTGCAATAGGTTTTCTTTGTCAACTTTGTCGAGTTTCTTTTGTGCTCCGTATCCTACAACTTTTGTATTCATGCGGTTTGCAATTTTCTTCTCGATTCCGTCGAAAGCTCCACCGCAAATGAAAAGGATATTTTTGGTATTCACTGGAATCATTTTTTGCTCGGGGTGTTTACGACCACCTTGAGGCGGAACGTTAACAACTGAACCTTCGAGCAATTTTAACAATCCCTGCTGAACACCTTCTCCTGATACATCCCGTGTAATTGACGGGTTATCGCCTTTGCGGGCAATTTTGTCAATTTCGTCGATGAATACGATGCCACGTTCTGCTGCCTCCACGTTGTAGTCGGCAGCTTGTAATAAGCGGGTCAACAAACTTTCAACATCTTCACCTACGTAGCCAGCTTCTGTTAATACAGTTGCGTCAACAATGGTGAAAGGTACATGCAACATTTTAGCAATAGTACGTGCTAATAAGGTTTTTCCTGTACCGGTTTGACCAACCAAAATGATGTTTGATTTTTCAATCTCCGTTTCGTCGGTCTGTACCTTTTGCTTTAAGCGCTTGTAGTGGTTATACACCGCTACCGAAAGAATTTTCTTTGCCTGATCCTGACCAATGACATATTGATCGAGGAACTCTTTAATTTCTTTTGGTTTCAGGAGTTGGATGCCTGTCAGGTCGAATTCAGTATCAGTTTTGAATTCTTCCTCTACAATCGCATAAGCCTGCTCGATACAGCGGTCACAAATGTGACCTTCCATCCCAGCGATTAACAGGTTTACATCTTTTTTCTCCCGTCCACAAAAAGAACATTTATCCATCTTATATTTCTCCTTTGTCAAAATGCGTTAGCTCCGCACCAAAATTTCGTCAATCATGCCGTACTCTTTGGCCTCTTCCGAAGTCATCCAGTAGTCGCGGT
Organism: Sunxiuqinia sp.; assembly: GCA_003246935.1. GTDB lineage: Bacteria > Bacteroidota > Bacteroidia > Bacteroidales > Prolixibacteraceae > Mangrovibacterium. The sequence continues at coordinate 6,746 of QKCF01000466.1, forward strand.
CCGCATCACGTTCTACTTCCTCGAAAGATTTGTGGGCATGTCTGGCGATAATATCGTAGAGCTCTTTTTTCAATTTTAAAATCTCACGGGCTGTAATTTCAATATCAGAAGCTTGTCCTTGAGCACCACCCATTGGCTGGTGGATCATGACACGTGAGTGTTTCAATGCCGAACGTTTGCCTTCAGCTCCGGCAGTAAGTAATACAGCACCCATTGATGCAGCCATTCCGGTACAGATTGTTGCGATATCAGGCGAGATATACTGCATGGTATCGTAAATACCCAATCCGGCGTGAACTGAACCTCCCGGTGTGTTAAAGTAGATTTGAATGTCTTTCGTTGGATCTGTTGATTCCATGAAAAGCAACTGTGCCTGGATGATATTGGCAACATAGTCGTCGATTGGAGTTCCCAGAAAGATGATTCGATCCATCATCAAACGAGAGAAAACATCCATTGATGCAACATTCAGTTGTCGTTCTTCAATAATGTAAGGGGTCAGACTGTTTGTAAAGATTGAATCGTATCGATGCATTGTCAAACTGCTGATACCCTTGTGCTTGGTAGCATATTTGTGGAATTCTTTAGCGTCATTCATTTGGTTATCCTCCGGTTAAAAAAAAACTTTGTAAAAATCGGGTTTTAAAAATTCTCGAAGAAGCAGTGAGCTTACTTGAGAGCCGATTTTTACAAAGTTAAAAAAATATGCTTTCCCGTATCAGCGAGGACTAGTTTTCGAGCAATTTGTTAAATTCATCGTAACTGATTGCTTTTTCTTCCAATGCAACTTTCGATTTGATTGCTTCAAGAACTTTATCATCCAATGCCTTTTGGGCAACACGTCTGCGTTCTTCTTCGTTACCTAAGATGTGACCTGCATAGTTTTCCAAGTGCTCGTCCGGTACATTGTGCATACCGTACTGGCTGAATTGGTAAGCGGCCATTTGTTTGGCACCTGCTTTAACGTCAGCTTCATCAATTTTAATTTCGTTGTCGCGAACGATACGGTCTTTGATCAATTGCCAGCGCAAATCGTTCATGAAGTTGTCGAAATCAGCTTCGATTTGCTCGTCTGTCAATTCGTTGTTTGTTACTTTCAACCAACGTTTCAGGAATTCTTCGGGAAGATCCATGGTGATTTTTGCAACCAATGAATCGCGAGAATCTAAGGCAAATTTATATTCGCTTGATTGTTTGAATTGGTTAGCCAATTCTTCTTTCAATTTAGCGCGGAATTCTTCTTCTGTTTTTACTTCAGTATCCTCACCAAAAGCTTTTTTGAACAAATCTTCGTTCAGTTCAGCTGCTTTGAAATTCAATACTTCAGCGATTGTGAATTTGAAGTTACCTTCGATGTTTTCAGCTTCTTCGTGAGAAACATTCAACATGTGACCAACTTCGTGTCTGTCTTCGTATACTTTAATTGGGTCGAACACCAATACATCTCCGGCTTTTTTGCCAACAGCTTCGTTGCGAACGGCTTCGTCTTTCATCAAGTCGATAGCGATGATCACTTTCTCAGTTTTAATACCTTCAGCCAATTCGTTTCCTTCAGCATCCAGTTGAACGAAGTCACCACGAAGAGTGTCTTTTTCGCCTGCAATTTCAGCTACTTCATTTTGGCCAAAACGGCTGGTGTATGATTCAACCTGCTTGTTTACCATTTCATCATCAACGTCGATGATGTAATAATCGAATTTTTTGCGTTTGTCCAGCTTAACTTCGATTTCCGGAGCCATAGCTACGTCGAAAATAAATTCGAAGTCAGTGTCATTATCCCAGTCAATAGCTGGTTGCTTTTCTTCGTTTGGAAGAGGTTCTCCCAAGATGTTTAATTTTTCGTCAGTCAAATATTTTGACAGGTTATTCGATAACATCTTATTTACTTCGTCTGCCAAGATCGCCTTTCCGTACATCTTTTTTACAAGACCGGCAGGAACTTTTCCAGGACGGAAGCCAGGCATATTGACTTTTTTGCGGTAGTCTTTTAACGTTTCATTTACCGTAGCTTCGTAATCGTTCTTTTCGATTTTAACGGTAATTGTGGCATTTAGCTCGTTGATGTTTTCTTTTGTAATATTCATAAAAGTTCCACTTAATTTTTGGAAAAAGGTCGGATAACCAATGAGTTACCGTTTTTGTTTGGCTGAAAAGCCAATGCTATAAATCAATAAAAACCGCTTGCTTGACTTAGAGTCAAGCATAGCGGTTGAGCTTTTAAGTGCGGACGAAGGGACTCGAACCCCCACGCCGTAAGACACTAGATCCTAAGTCTAGCGCGTCTACCAATTCCGCCACGTCCGCTAATCGAGGCGCAAATATAAGTCAAAAATTTATATCTGCAAACAAGAAATGAAAATGTGTGAAATATTTTTTCGTAGAAATTATCGAAGGGTGAAATTTTGCCCCAGGTAAACCCGGCGAACATCCTCATCATTAGCCAGATCTTCTGCAGTTCCTGCTTTTAGGATTGATCCTTCAAATAATAGATAAGATCGGTTTGTAATTGAAAGCGTTTCGTGAACGTTGTGGTCGGTGATCAGCACGCCAATGTTTTTTTCAACAAGCGTACGGACAATTTCCTGGATATCTTCGACGGCGATTGGGTCTACGCCGGCAAAAGGTTCGTCGAGCAGTACGAATTTTGGGTCGATAGCCAAAGCGCGCGCAATTTCGCAGCGGCGGCGTTCACCCCCGGAAAGCTGGTAGCCCTTACTTTTTCGAATGTGTGTCAGCCGGAATTCCTCGAGTAGTGATTCAACCTTTTCTTGCTGTTGAGCTTTCGAAAAGTTGGTCATTTCAAGCACGGCTTTTAGGTTGTCCTCAATACTAAGTTTGCGGAAAACCGATGCTTCTTGTGCCAGATAGCCGATCCCTTTTTGAGCACGTTTATATACAGGCATGTTTGTGATGTCCGTGTCGTCCAGGAAAACATGGCCACTTAAAGGTTGAACCAAGCCTACAATCATATAAAACGAAGTTGTTTTTCCTGCTCCGTTAGGTCCAAGCAATCCAACAATCTCACCTTGGTTTACTTCAAATGAAACGCCTTTTACAACAGTTCTCTTTTTGTATTTTTTGACAATATTTTCTGCTCTTAACTTCATATCTGTGATTGTGCTTTTTCAAACTGTTTAAATGTTATTGATGGCCTCTTCTGCTTTTTTGTTGATCCTTTTTGAAATGACAATGCCGATTTCGTATAAAACAACTAATGGCAAACATACCATGATCTGACTGAAAACATCGGGCGGAGTAATAATTGCCGATACGACAAGTAAAGCCACATAAGCATGACGACGGTACTTCTTCATGATTTGAGGAGTCAGGATTCCTATTTTACTGAGGAAGTAAACAAACACCGGAAGTTCGAAAATTACGCCGGCAGCTAAAGTAATTGATGTTACTGTGCTGATGTATGAGAGTACGTTGATTTGATTCGCTACTTCGCCGCTAATGGAATACGATCCCAGGAAATGTACAGAAAGAGGTACAATTAAATAATAGCCGAAGAGTACACCGCAAATGAATAAAAAGCTCATGTAAAAAACGGCTCCGATGGAATGTTTGCGCTCCGAGTCGTAAAGGGCGGGTTTGATAAATCTCCAGAATTCCCAAATTACATAAGGCGCAGCAATCACCAGTCCAGCTACAATCGAGGTCCAAATGTGAGTCATGAACTGTCCCGACATTGAAATGCTGATCAATTTAAGGTCGCCTGTATTAATTCGAAGTGATTCTGCTCCTGTTAGATCCGCAAGTTTGGCAAACATCCTGTTTGTCCAAAAGTCAGGCATCTTTGGGTGCATGATGATTTTGTCGAAAATAATCTCCTTGTTGGCAAAAGCCAAAACCGAAAAGAGAAAAATTGATCCGAATGCCCGGATCAGGTGCCAGCGCAGTACCTCCAAATGATCCAGGAAAGACATTTCAACTTCTTCTATCTTTTTTCTCTTTGTTTTTTTTGTGCTTTGCTCTTCGGTCATAAAATCGAAAATAATTTCTGAATAGGACAGGCTGAAATCATTCAGACAAGCGGGAACAAATATAGTCTTATATTCATAATTGCGCTAAGAAGCAATTCCTTAAAATTTTTTAACAGGTGTGAAAACAGACTAAATAGCAAAAAAACTTTGCTATATGAAAATGTTTTTAGCTATCTTAGATTTCGCTTAAGAAACAGGAGAATTAGGAGATTAAAATTTATTGGCTTTATGGGGAATAGTCTCACATTGACCGATCAATTACAGAAGTATTTCGGTTTTGATCGTTTTAAAGGTCAGCAGGAGGAGGTGATCAAAAGTGTTTTAGAGGGGAATGATACTTTTGTGTTGATGCCAACCGGGGGCGGAAAATCTTTATGTTACCAACTACCGGCTTTAATAATGGAGGGAACTGCTATTATTATTTCTCCGTTGATAGCACTGATGAAAAATCAGGTTGATTCAATCCGTAGTTTTGGTACGGATGACGGAATTGCTCACTTTCTGAATTCGTCGTTGTCAAAACAGGCAGTGCAGCAGGTGAAAGATGATATGACCAGTGGGTTGACAAAATTATTGTATGTTGCCCCGGAGTCGTTGACGAAGCAGGAAAACGTAGATTTCCTGAAATCAGTAAAAATTTCGTTTTACGCAATTGATGAGGCACACTGTATTTCGGAGTGGGGACATGATTTCCGACCGGAGTACCGTCGTATTCGTCCAATTATTCAGGATATTGGTGCGGCACCAATTATTGCGTTGACGGCTACAGCCACCGCGAAAGTTCAGCATGATATTCAGAAAAATCTGGGGATGTTGGGAGCTAATGTGTTTAAGGCTTCATTTAACCGCCCTAACTTATATTATTCAATTCGCCCGAAGGCTAAGCCTGAAGCTCAGATTATTCGCTTTATTAAAGAGAATGAAGGAAAGAGTGGCATTATTTATTGTTTGAGTCGTAAGAAGGTTGAGGAGTTAGCTGAACTCTTAAATGTGAACGGCATTAATGCCTTGGCGTACCACGCCGGTATGGACTCGGCAACTCGTAGTGGTAATCAGGATAAGTTTCTGATGGAAGAGGTTGATGTAATTGTGGCAACCATTGCTTTTGGGATGGGGATTGACAAACCGGATGTGCGATTTGTGATTCACTACGATATTCCGAAAAGTTTGGAAGGTTACTATCAGGAAACCGGTAGAGCTGGTCGCGATGGTGGCGAAGGCCAGTGTATCGTCTTTTATTCGTATAAGGATATTCAGAAGCTTGAGAAGTTTATGCAGGGAAAACCGGTTGCCGAACAAGAAATTGGCCGACAGCTTCTGCTGGATACGGCTTCTTATGCAGAATCTGCAATCTGTCGCCGAATCATTCTCTTGAATTATTTTGGAGAGACACTGGAAGAACCTTGTGGTAACTGCGATAACTGTTTGAATCCGAAAGAGCAGGTTGAGGCTTCGGATGAGGTGCAACGTGCATTGAAGGCTATTCAGGAAGTGAAGGAAAAGTACAAAGCTGAGCATATTTCAGATATCTTGACTGGACGGATGACCGCTGCAATAAAATCATTCCATCACGATGAGTTAAAGTCGTTCAAGAATGGCGACGATCACAGTCATCACTTCTGGAATGCGGTATTCCGTCAAAGTATGATTGCTGGCTTGATTAGTAAGGATATCGAAAATTACGGTTTGCTGAAATTGATGCCAAAAGGGTTGGCTTTTATTGAAAAGCCTGAATCGTTCTTGTTGGTGCGGAATCACAATTATGCCGAGTTGGAAGAAGAATACAACACAGTTTCCGGTCCGGCATCCGGATCTGCCGGCGATCCCGAACTTTTCGAATTGCTGAAGGATTTGCGGAAGAAAGTATCCAAAAAGCTGAGCTTGCCTCCTTTTGTCATTTTTCAGGATCCATCGTTGACTGACATGTCGATTCAATATCCGATCACGATCGACGAACTGAAAAATATTCAGGGGGTTGGTGAAGGAAAGGCTCGTCGTTACGGGAAAGAGTTTGTTGAGCTGATCAAAAACTACGTCGAAGATAACGACATTGAGCGTGCTCAGGATATGGTGGTGAAGACTGTCGCTAATAAATCGAAGACTAAGGTTGAGATTATTCAGGCAATCGACCGGAAGATGTCGCTGGAGGATATCGCCGACTCGAAAAGTATTGCGATGGACGAATTAATCGGTGAGATTGAGGCTATCGTTAATTCGGGAACCCGCATTAATATTGATTATTACATTAACGAGGTACTGGATGAAGAGCATCAGGAAGAAGTTTTTGATTATTTCCGGGAAGCAGAAGAAGATTCTATCCAAGCAGCTTTGGATGAGTTAGGCGATGATGAATACTCCGAAGAGGAGATTCGCTTGATGCGCATCAAGTTTATTTCTGAGATGGGTAACTAGTTTGTCGCTTGCCAAAGTATATCGTTGTCGCGGGGAAATCTCTACAATACATAGACAAGGGCTGTTCTAATTTATTTTTGGACAGCCCTTGTTTGTTATAAGCAAAAAAGCTCCACCGAAGTGAAGCCCTTTAGATATGTGTGTTTGGTTTATTTTCTTACAATACAACGTTGATGATCTTTTTAGGAACAATGATCACCTTCTTGGGCGTTTTTCCATCCAGCCATTTTTGAGCTTGTTCGTGTTCAAAGACTGCTTTTTCAATTTCGTCTTTTGCAGCGTCCAGTGGCATCGCTACTTTTCCATTGAATGAAACCGGGTATTCGAATGAATCTTCAACCAGCAGGCTGGTATCGGCCATGGGCCAGGCTTCGTACGATAAGGTGTTGCTGTTACCATATAGTTGCCACAATTCCTCCGCTAAGTGAGGCGCATATGGGGCGAGGATCTTAGCAAAAGTTTCAGCAGTAGCTTTGGTGACTTTGCCTTTTTTCATGGCTAGGTTGTTGAGAACCATTAAGGCTGAAATACCCGTGTTGAATTTCAGGTTCTCAATATCGTCACCCACTTTGATGATGGTTTGTTGCAATAGCTTCAGTATTTCCATGTCTTCTTCACCTTCAACAATGTTGTCCATGTTTCCGAAGAAGCGACAGGCACGGCCCAGGAATCCAAATACACCTTTTACTCCGTTTTCGGCCCACGGCTTAGTGTCGTCCAGCGGACCCATAAACATTTCGTACAGGCGCAATGAATCTGCTCCATATTTTTCAACAACATCATCGGGGTTGATAACGTTTTTCAACGACTTTGACATTTTCGCCACAATTTGACGTAATTCTTCGCCGGTTTCGATGTGGAAGTATTTACCTTCTTTTTCTTCAACTAAGTCAGAAGCTACCTTGGCGCCAGCTTGTGTTTCGTAAGCAAAGGCCAGGATCATACCTTGGTTGAACAGCTTTTTGAACGGTTCATTTGTTGAGACAACGCCCAGATCGAAAAGTACCTTGTGCCAGAAACGAGAGTATAATAAGTGTAGTACTGCGTGTTCTGCACCGCCAATGTAAAGGTCAACCGGCATCCAGTAGTTTTCTACTTTCGGGTCGAAAATTGATTCGTCGTTTTTCGGGTCGATGTAGCGCAAATAGTACCAGCATGATCCCGCCCATTGAGGCATGGTGTTGGTTTCGCGACGACCTTTGCGTCCGTTTTTGTCAACAACAGTCAGCCAGTCTCCTGCATTAGCTAGTGGTGATTCGCCACCCTCTCCCGGTTCAAATTTTTCGAGATCA
>QKCF01000092.1 GCA_003246935.1 Sunxiuqinia sp.
GGCGCAGGGCGAGTATGTTGCGTTGATTGATGGCGACTTGCAGAACGACCCTGCCGACATACCGATGATGATGGATCTATTGAAAAAAGGCGACTGGGATATGGTGGCCGGTGTTCGTGCCAACCGTAAGGACGGTGCTTTCCTTCGCAAAATTCCTAGTAAAATTGCCAACTACATCATCCGCGAATCAACCGGTACGCAAATGCGTGACCTGGGCTGTACGTTGAAACTGTTCACTAACGACGCGATTAAAAGCATTCATATTTACGGCGAGTTGCATCGCTTTATTCCGGTATTGCTGGCATTGGAAGGTTCAACCCGCATGACGCAGGTTGATGTGAACCACCGTGCCCGCGAGTTCGGCCGTTCAAAATACAACTTGAGCCGTACTACCCGTGTGTTCAGTGACTTGGTGCTGATGTTGTTCTTGCGTAAATACCTGCAACGCCCGATCCACTTCTTCGGAAAAATGGGAATCCTGACCTTCGGAATTGGCGTGTTGATCAACGTGTATCTGTTGATTTTAAAAGTTCTGGGACAGGATATTTGGGGTAAACCATTGTTGGTATTAGGCTTAATTTTGCTTGTTGCCGGTATTCAGTTTATCACCACAGGTATTATTGCTGAAATGCTGATGCGTACTTATTTCGAATCGCAAACAAAACAAGAAACCTTACCGGGTGCGTAAAGTGACCATTGTTGAGTAAGCTTTCTTTTTGAAAAAGATATAGACTAGAGCCTGCATCGAACGTGCAGGCTTTTTTGTTGTGTTTTAGGCGAGGAAGTAATAAAATAATCCGTGTGAGTAAGCGTGCAACGAAAGCGAGTTGTGTTCGGTAGGTTCCTGTGTGGAATAGACCTACCCGAGTAAACCTCAAGAGCGTCCGAGTAAGAAAAATAGCCGTCCGAGTATCTTTTTAGGCGTCCCTGTCTTACTCGGACGATAAAAACCTTTACTCGATTGGGTTAAAACCCTACTCGGATTGGGAAAAACCTTACTCGAAAAGCTTAAATCTTTACTCGGACAACATAAAGGCTACTCGGATCTCATTAATCTCTACTTGTTCGTCCTAAAATTTCATCCGGATTGAGAAATATAGCAATTGGTTTCCCGCAGGTTCTGGGGGTGGAATATTATTCATCCTTCACTCCAAATGTGTTTTTGGCACCGCTGAACACTGATTTCCACCAGTAGTTAAGGGTTGATTTGTGCGGATCTCGGTAGAAATGAATATCGTCGGGCAATAGGATTTTGGTGCGCGGACTCTTCGACTTCAGCATTAAACTATTGGCAAGAAAGCTCAGGAACTTGGCTTCTTTCGTGCTTCCTTTTTTGTGCGAAAGAATGGTAATCTTTAAGTCGTCGTAGGCAAAGCGTAATTTGCCGTTAGCCACCAATGAGTCGCCGGTGAATTCAAATTCGAATCGGTTTGATTGCCCGGAGCGCACCGAAATTGAGGCTCCGTTCTCGGTAATCGGGTTGAGAGCTGTCAGGTCGAACGGACTGAGCGATCCTTTGGCCTCGAAGCGGTTGTCGGCTGAAGTCATGTCAAATTTGAACGATGCTTTTAGCGTACTAACTCCCATTAGCTTGGCTTGTGCCTTCAAATACATTTTTGGGGCGCTGGATAGCACGTATTTCAGATTTGTGAATGGGTAAAGTTGGGCACTGGCGTCCTCGAAACTCACACGGCCAGGCTCCGGAATATTTTCCAATTGCTCGTTATAGATGAAGTTAGAGTGGCTCAATCTCACGGTGTCGAAATAAAATGGTAATTCAATGCTGCGCATCAGTTCCTGCGGCAACGGCGGGTTGTTGTGCTCATCAAAGGGTTTCCGTTTGTCTCGGTAAATCACCATGTTCATTTGGTCGATGGCGATGGCTTTACCGGTTAGTTCTTTCTTTTCAAACCAACGGTTAATGTCGAAATCATCGATTTTTACCTGGGAGATATCGCCCGAGTAGTAGTCCTGCTGATATTGAATCTGATCCTGAAACTCATCAGGGCCATAGCGCGGTATGATGTGAATCCCGTTCAAATGCAGATCGTTTTCCTTGGTCGAATAAGCAAAACGGTCTATTAGTAAGTCATAGAGCTTTGCTTTGTCGGAGTATTGCAGGTTCTTCCGAACGATCGTGAGGTCTTGTGCCCCCAATGGTTTTTCCGAAGGTTTGCTGTCAAGCTTTACCCGATCCATATCAATATCAACCTGGTTGAAGGTCGTGGTTTTGTGTTTCCCGAAGATGTTGAAGGTCGCATTCTTGAGTTCCACTTTTTCCGATGAAAGCTCATCCATCAACACGCTCAAATCCTTCGATAATTTGATGTAAAGCGGATTTTGTTTTTGTTCCTGCTCGGTTGGATGGAGGTTGAAAACCGGTTTTTGTACGGTAATTTGCGAGGCGTGAAAGCGGTTGTTGTCAAATGCATCGCTCGGATCCAGCTGTTCAAAACGCAATTCCGGCAAAATGATCGACTCAAGCGACTTTGGTTCTTTCGAAGTGTTTTTGATCTGCAGATTCGTAAAGACCAATGCTTTCTGTTCCGATGAAAAACGGATGATATCTGACGAAATGGAATAAGGTTGTCTTTCGGGAGTCAGTGTCAGTTTATCCAGTTGCGTTTGGATGCCGGAGGCTGAAAAACGCGCTGTGCGATTGTCCTCGGTCCGTTTGAGTTGTGCATTTTGAAGATTGAAGGAGAGGTTTGCGCTGGCCAGATTTTTCCTCTTATCACCACTGCCACGGTAAATTAATAGCCGTCCATCCTGTAAGCTAACCTTTTCTAACGTCAGTTCTTTCAACTCTTCCGGAAGAGGGATGCGCAAGTCCTTGAAGTTGAACTTGCCGTTTCCCCGGTGATTTTTGTAGAGCTGAATTTTTGGCGATTGAATGGTAACGGAACCAACATCGAGTATCTCGTCGAAGATCGCTTTTTCGAGATTGACTTGATTCAATTTTATGCTTGGAGTGCTGATTTGGAAATGCCAGGGGAGCTTGTTGTAGTCCTCGCTGCTTAATTCCGGATAGAGCAGTGCATCCTTAATCTCACCACTCGATTCGGCCGATGAAAAACTGATTTCACTTGCTTTCAGGTAGTGCACATTATCGGACAGGCGGAAGAGGTGATCTTTAATCTTTAGATTAAATGAGTCGGAGAACAACATGCGGTTGCTGTTCAGTTCTTCTTCGTTTAATCTGAAATTCTTCAGGTTTAAGCTGAATTGATTCTTGAGGTTCGTGGTTTTTCCTTTGCGGCTGTGGTTTGTAAACTGAAACTCGCCATCATTCACGGCAATCTTGCTGATGTTGATGTCGGTTATATAGCTTTGGAGCAAGTCGTAAAATTCTTTAGGGTTGATTTCTTTCCCGTCTTGTTTGAAGTTGGCAAAAACTTCAAAATAAATCTGCGGCTTCGATATAATGAACTGGTTGATATTTAATTTCTTTCTGAAGAACGCATGGTGGATGTCGGTGTCGACCAAGTTTAGGGACGGAATACGAATGTCGTAGAGTTCCGACCGGTTAAGCTTATTCAAGGCTTGCTCTACATTTTTTGTTTTGTTGGCGTAGAGGTGCAGGTTTTGCAGTTTGGCTATTTTTCGCAGGCTCGATACACTAATGGTGCCAATTTTTAGTGTATGAAGTTGGTCTGCCAGCTTCATGGTGTAATTCCTGAAATTCAACTCCAGATTGGTGGCGAAAAATAGCTTGTCGGTTCGTCGTGCACTTGCAGAATCCAGCGAGAAATCCGTCAATCGGAAGTTAAAATCTGCCGAGATGTGCCCCTCGTCGGTGTTGTGGCTAAAATCATTAAACTGGATGTATCCATCGTTTATCGTGATCAGGTTAGCGTATACTCCCTTTATGTAATCGCGGATAAATGAGTAGAGCAGACTTTGATCGTCCTGCTGTTTATTTTTACTGTCGTTTAGTTGGTTTATCTGAATCTGTGGCCGATAGACTGTCAGGCCGGTTAGCGGCATCTCCCGTAGGTGAAACAAATGCGACAAATTCACTTCTTTCATCACGAGGCTGTCGCAGCTCAGGTTTACCGTGACCGGAATTTTCCGGTTATTGGTCAGGACTGGCGTAAGTTTGATCTCTCGCGCTTTC
>QKCF01000344.1 GCA_003246935.1 Sunxiuqinia sp.
ATGACCGTGCGTGAAAAAGTAATTGATGCTTTATTATATATCAACCGTAAATTCGGGCAACGAAAAAACTTTATTGCCATGCAACTTAGCAGAAAAGAGATTGCTGATTTTGCAGGTACAACAGAAGAACAGGTAATACGCGTTCTTTCAGCATTGAAAAAAGACGATTTAATTGCTCTTTCGGGTAAAAAAATCGGAGTTCCAAATGCCGATATCCTAAAAAAAGAGATCGCAGAGCATCATTACTTCATCCAAAGCTGATTTCACTAATCCCTTGTATTCAATATCTTAATCATTTAAACCTGCTTTTTAGCAGGTTTTTTCATATCACAAGGTCTGTTTTTCCATGCTTAAAAGACTGTTTTATCCATGCATATCCCATATTTTTCATGTTTTCCAACACATACTTTTGATGTATAGAATTACATAACTCAAACAGATCAGAAAGTATGAAAAGACTATTCACCTTAATCCTAATTGTAATGTCAGCTGGTGCTAGCTACGCACAATTCTCGTTAGAAGGACAACTTCGTCCGCGTACTGAACTGCGTAACGGTTTCAAAAAGCCAATTACCCCAAGCCAGGAACCAGCTGTATTTACGGAACAACGTACCCGCTTGATTGCCGGTTATAAAACTGAGAAGTACGGATTTAAATTATCCTTGCAAGATGTTCGTATCTGGGGAGAAACCGGACAAATCAACAAATCGGATCAATTACTAAGCGCTCACGAAGCATACGGAGAATACTATGCATCTGCAAAATCAACTTTCCGTATTGGTCGCCAGGAAGTAATTTACGACGGACATCGCCTTTTCGGTAGCCTCGACTGGGCTGCACAAGCTCGATCACTCGATGCCCTTCGCTATTTAAGATGAAAAAGGTAACCAGTTCGATTTAATGGCTGCATGGAACCAGGCTGGTTATGGTGATGGTTCGGCAGAGCCTGCTAAACTGGTCGGTAATGCCTATGCCATTACGACAGGAGCCGGAACCAACACCCGCATCTTCAACCTTGGTCTACCGAAAGCTCAGGCGATGGCTTATTATAAGAAGACATTCAAATCAGGAGATGTCGCTTTTATGTTGTTGGAAGATGTCTACGATGTTGATGCAACTTCAGGCGAAAACTATGGCAACCTGACCTTCGGCTTCACACCAAACTTCAAAACGGAAAAACTGAAATTCGGCGGTCAATTCTTCTTCACAGGAGGTGCCAACGGCAAAACCGAATCGAACGGCAGCTACGAGAAAGTTGACTTGAGCGGCTACATGGCTAATGCATATATTCAGTTCACGGGCCTTACCGGCACACCTTTAATCGGAGTTGACTACCTGAGTGGTGACGATGAATCAACAACCGACAAAGTGGAAGGATGGGCTCCTAAATACGGTACAAACCACAAGTTTTATGGTTTCATGGACTACTTCTATGTAGGAAACGGACATGGCGGTGTTGATGCAAAAAGTGCCGGTTTGATTGACATCTACCTGCAAACCGCATTCAAACTAAGCGAAAAAGCAAAGTTAGTTGGTCACTTACACTACTTCTCGGCCCCGGAAGCCCGCACCAATGCTACAACGGGAGAAAGCTACGACGGCTACCTGGGTACCGAACTTGACCTTGTATTTAACTACGCGCTTGCCCAAGGTGTTAGCCTGAGCGCTGGATACTCGCAAATGTTCGGTATTTCAGACACTATGAAGCAGCTTAAATTCGGTGATCCGACAACTAAAATCGGCGATATGCAAAGCTGGGGCTGGTTAATGATTGCCTTCACACCTAAGTTTTTGTAACGAATAATTGGCTTGAGGGGGTACACCGGTAAATGATGATACCATCGCATTGAAGGTCATCAATAAGCCATTGACGATCGTCAAAGAGCCATTGAAGGTCCTCAACGCGCCGTTGACGATGATCAATAAGACAATGACGGATGTCAAAATGGCATTGAAGGCCTTCAATAAGACAATGAGTATCGACAACAAGCTGATGAACATGCTCGAGACTCAATTATCAACACGCTATAACAACAAAATTTTAAAACACGATATCATGTTTAAACTGAAACAATTCCAAATTCCTGTAATGGCAGCAGCCTTTGCCCTGTTACTACAGGCATGCGGCGGATCCGGAAACAAAACTGCCGCAACAACAAGCGAAGCTCCAAAATCAGCATTACTGATCGAAAAGCCACAGTTAACCTTCGGCTTCATCAAGTTAACCGATATGGCTCCATTAGCGATTGCAAAAGAGTTGGGCTATTTTGAAGAGGAAGGGTTATTTGTGACCATCGAAGCTCAGTCGAACTGGAAAAACGTTCTTGACCGCGTAATTGACGGTGAACTTGACGGCTCGCACATGCTGGCCGGACAACCAATTGCTGCTCAAGCCGGCTTTGGTCGCCAAGCAAGTCTGGTGACACCATTCTCTATGGACCTGAATGGAAACGGGATCACCGTATCTAACACCATTTGGGATAAAATGAAGGCTAACGTTCCTGCGGATGCCGATGGCAAACCAATTCACCCGATTAAAGCAGATGCTTTGAAACCGGTTATCGAAGAATACAAAGCCAACGGTAACCCATTCAAAATGGGTATGGTTTTCCCGGTATCAACTCATAACTACGAAATCCGCTATTGGCTGGCTGCAGCAGGAATCAAACCCGGCATGTACACTGCTGACAATATCCAGGGCCAAGTTGACGCCGATGTATTGTTGTCAGTTACTCCTCCACCTCAAATGCCTGCAACCCTTGAAGCAGGAACAATCTACGGATATTGTGTTGGTGAACCTTGGAACCAGCAAGCTGTATTCAAGCAAATTGGTGCTCCGGTAGTTACCAACTACGAAATCTGGAAAAACAACCCCGAGAAAGTATTTGTAATGACTCAAAAATTCATCGACGAAAATCCGAACACAGCGGTGGCAGTAACCAAAGCATTGATTCGTGCCGGCAAATGGCTGGATGATCCGAAAAACCGCCCGACTGCTGTTGGAATCTTATCAAAACCGGATTACGTAGGTGCAGACTCTATTGTAATTGCAAACTCAATGACGGGAACTTTCGAGTTCGAAAAAGGCGACAAACGTTCATTGCCTGATTTTAATGTTTTCTACCGCTACAATGCAACTTATCCGTTCTACTCTGATGCTGTATGGTTCCTTACTCAGATGCGCCGCTGGGGGCAAATCCCGGAAGCAAAATCAGACGATTGGTACCTGGAAACAGCCAAAAAAGTTTACCGTCCTGACATATGGGAAAAAGCTGCCAAGTTACTGGTTGAAGAAGGTAAAATTTCGGCATCCGATATTCCTCAGACCGATGGTTTTAAATCGGTAACAACCGACTTCATCGACGGAGTAGAATACGACGGTAAAAAGCCAAATGAATACCTGACCAAATTCAAAATTGGCAATAAGGATATTTAGATAGAAGTGCATAACTATTGAGTCCATAATTACACCAGATGAAAAGAAGGTCGATAAACTCAAAACGTCATATGACGATCAGTAAATCAAATCCATCGTTTTCCTTATGAACTCATGCACTTCGCACTTTTTACTCAAAACTATAAATCCACTCTTTTAGTTGGTGAATCTCAGAAAGGTACAGCTATCCGGATTATCAGCTGTATCTTTCACTCACCGGCTACTACTTTCATTATCAACTTAAAGCAAAGAATTTACCAATTTAAAAGATATCATCATGGGAAAAGTAATTTTAGCCTCTTTCAGATGGCTCGGTTTTGGCTTTCTCGATCCCCTCGTTAAATTGTTTCAGGGAGTAGAACGAAAAAAGAACGGAACCCTGTTTTTGAAAAAAGCGATTATACCAATCTTTTCTATTCTCCTTTTTCTGGGAGTAGCCAATTTCTTTTCAGCTTATTTATACAACATCGAGCGCGAACGTAAAATTGAAAAAACGAGAGAAACCTTAGGCGAAGCTGCTGCTTTGGAAATGCAGGAATGCATCGATTCAGGCGACGTTAGTTGTAAACCAAATTCTCTCCCCTCTCCTGCCGATGTGTGGAAAGCAGCACAAACACTCATCGCTGACCACAAGATGATCAGTGCAGACAAAGCTGCCTTTAAAGAAAAAACGGCCGTTATTAATGCACAACGCCGCGCACAAGGCCTATCGACAATTCGCTACACGGGACGACCATCCTTCGTGGATCAGATTTTCACCAGCCTGGAAACTGTTTTTGCCGGCTTCCTGTTAGCAGCATTTCTAGCAATTCCTGCAGGTATTGTACTGGGACTAAGCGACACCCTGAGAACAGCTTTAAACTGGGTAATCCAGATCTTCAAAGATCTTCAAACCGGTATCCCCCGTAGTGTGGTTGCTGTTGGTTTCAATGGTTGTAAAAACAATCCTGGCAACGACCGACATGGACAAATCCTTCGTCATCTCCTTCATCAGCGTTGGTCTCTGCAGTATGTGGGCGACTTTGGTCAACACCTCGGTTGGCGTGTCCTCGGTTGACAAAGACTACCTGAACGTTTCGCGCGTACTTCGCCTCGGCGTTATCAGCAACGTATTTAAAGTAATCCTGCCTTCATCGGTACCATTGATTTTCACGGGTTTGCGGATCACCCTTTCCGTTGCATGGATGGTATTGATTGCCATCGAATTGTTGGCTCAAAGTCCCGGTTTGGGTTCGTTTGTTTGGGAAGAATTCCAGAACGGCGCAAACGACTCGAATGCGAAAATCATTGTAGCCATGTTCGTGATTGGCGGTATCGGTTTCGCATTGGACCGACTCATGATGCTGGTTCAAAAAGCAGTAAGCTACGAGAGTAAAGCGTAATTCAATCGCCCATTCATTATTGATGACTGATTAACCTGACTCTCATAACATTGAACTTCAAATTAAATAATTATGGCTGCATTTCTTGAACTACGCAATGTATCTAAAAGTTACGGGCAAGGCGCTCACCGCGTCGAGGTCCTCAAAAATATAAACCTGACCATTGAAGAAGGCGAATTTATTGCCATCGTCGGGTTCACCGGAAGTGGAAAAACAACACTCATCAACCTGATTTCCGGTTTAATAGAACCGGATGAAGGTGAAATCCTGCTGAAAGGACAACCGATTACAGGTCCCGGTCCTGATCGCGGAGTCGTTTTCCAGAATTATTCTTTGTTGCCTTGGCTCAGCGTTTCGGGCAATGTCGATATGGCCGTTAAGCAGGTATTTCCGAAGATGAACAAGGAGCAGCGGAACCGCCATGTAGAACATTTTATTGAAATGGTAAATCTA
>QKCF01000278.1 GCA_003246935.1 Sunxiuqinia sp.
AATTTAATCAGAAAATCAGATATGCGTAAAAACTATCACCTCTTATTGTTAATGCTTGGGCTGGCTTTACCTTATTTAGCTAGCAGCCAAACCAAACAGCACCTTAGTTTGCAGGACGCTCTTCAACTCGCTGAAGAAAATAACCTGACAACAAAAAGTGCTGAAGCACATGAGTTGGCAGCACGCGGCCAGTACCGCATGACCAATTCCGTATTCCTTCCTGGATTAACGGTGAGCACCACTGGTGTAACGACCAACGATCCGCTCTCTTCTTTTGGTTTTAAACTGAAACAGGAGATTGTAACTCAAGCCGACTTCGACCCAGCAAAGTTGAACGATCCCGACCGAATTGACAATTTCAACACCAAGCTTGAAGTTCAGCAACCGCTTTTGAACCTCGACGGCATTTATGCCCGCAAAGCCGCAAAAAACCAGTACGAAGCAATGAGCTTGCAAACACAACGCGTAAAATCGAACATTCGCTACGAAGTGAAAAAGGCGTACTTCATGCTCGAGCTTGCCTCAAACGCTGTTAACGTGTTTAAAAAATCGGTAAAAGTTGCAGAAGACGCTCTTAAGCTTACTAAAGATGCCGAAGAACAAGGCTTTGTGAAACATGCTGATGTACTTGAAGCGATGGTACGCGTTGATGAGCGCAAAAACCAACTACTGGAAGCTGAAAACAACTTGAAAACAGCAAACGAATTCCTGGCTCATTTACTGGGGCTGGATTTAAACACTCCGATCGAAGCAACAGACTCAATAATTCTGTCGCCGACTCAGGTTGCATGGAACGCATCGGAAGCTACATTGGAAAACCGCTCAGATTTACAAGCTATACAAAAACAAATTCAAGGGGCTGAGAACATGCTTAAATCTGAAAAGATGAAGTTTGTTCCTCGCGTAAACGCATTTGGTAGCTACGAATGGAATGACAGCAAACTATTGGGGACATCTGCAAACAACTATATGGTTGGAGCAAACCTAAGTTGGAACCTGTTCGGTGGGTATAAAAACCTGGGAAGTGCTCAACATGCGAAAGCTCAACTTCAGGAAGCTCAATACAATTACCAAAACTATCTGTCTCAAAGCCAAATCCAGTTAAACCGCGCTCAGCGTAATGTGGAACTCAAACACCAACAGGTAGAATCGGGAAAACTAGCCAAAGAACAAGCAGCCGAATCATTCCGGATTCGCAGCGACCGTTTTGCTCAAGGTTTAGAAAAAACCACCGAACTACTGATGTCTGAAGCACTATCATCTCAAAAAAATCTGGAATTCATTCAGGCTATCTACAACTATCAGGAAGCTGTCTTCCAACTTGAATTTTTACAGGAAAAAGATATTAACGAATAAACGCCGCGATAACAATGAAAACTCGTATGAATAAAACCAAGCTGATGCTGCTTGCTGTAACAGCAGCTACCCTGACATTGACTTCTTGCGGAAGCAAGGAAAATCAGGAAAAATCATCAAAGCAAACAATTACAGCCGAAGTAGCTACGACCAAAGTAACCGATTTCCCGGTACAATACAGTTTCTCGGGTAAACTACAAGCCGACAAGCAATCGAACCTAAGCACCCGCGTAATGGGACAGGTTCAGAAAGTATATGTAAAACCCGGACAAAAAGTAAATGCCGGCGAACTATTGATTCAGATTCGCAACCAGGATATTTTGGCCAAAAAAGCACAGGTTGAAGCCAGCAAAGTAGAGGCAACAACCGCTTTCGAAAGTGCTGAGAAAGATCTGAAACGCTTTGAAGCTCTTTATAAAAACAAAAGCGCATCAGAGAAAGAAATGGACGACATGCGTACGCACTACCAAATGGCCAAAGCAAGAGTTGATGCTGTAAACCAAATGGAGCAAGAAGTTGACGAAACACTTCGCTATGCAGGCATTCGTGCACCGTATAGTGGAATAATCACCGGCAAATTTGTACAAGAAGGTGATATGGCCAACCCAGGTATGCCTTTGTTGAGCATCGAGAGCCCACGCCAATGGAAAGTTTATGCCCGCATTCCGGAGAGCGATATCGCCCGTTTACAATTGAATGCACCTGTGAGCGTACAATTCAGCTCAATTCCCGGTTTGGAAATTGAAGGAACTGTTTCTGAAATCAATCCTTCGTCAACGAATACAGGCAGCCAATTTGAAGCTAAAGTTCTGCTAAATACTTCCGACTCGGAAGTCAAACAACTATACAGCGGTATGTTCGCCACCGTGAACTACGAAAAAGGTACTCAGCCTATGGTTTTAGTCCCCAAAAGCGCCTTAGTAACTCGTGGTCAATTGGTTGGCATATATACTGTAAGCCAAGCCGGCACATCATTACTACGTTGGGTTCGCACAGGTAAAACTTACGGCGATTCCATCGAAATTCTTTCAGGATTAAGTGGTGGTGAGAAATACATTCTGTCGACCGAAGGTAAATTATTCGACGGAGCACTGGTTGTAAACAAATAAGCAGAACACTATGAAAACAGGATTTTCTGGCGGAATCGCCAAAGCATTTATAAATTCGAAGCTCACCCCGCTTCTGATGATTGCCTTCATGGCCATCGGAATCTACGCTTCGTATCTGACTCCACGCGAGGAGGAACCACAGATTGATGTACCAATTGCCGATATCTTTTTCCGTTATCCGGGTGCAAGCCCTAAGGAAATAGAATCGCGTGTCATGCAACCGCTTGAGAAAGTAGTTGCGAATATTCCGGGTGTTGAATACGTGTACTCAACATCGATGCCTGGCCAAGCAATGCTGATTGTTCAGTTTTATGTAGGCGAAGATGTAGAACGCTCGTTGGTAAAAATGTACAACGAGATTATGAAGCACATGGACGAAATGCCGGCCGGAACTTCGCTTCCACTGGTAAAGACACGTTCCATTGACGACGTTCCGGTATTGGGTTTGACGTTGTGGAGCGAAAATTACGACGACTACCAGCTGAAACGTATCGCCGAGGAGCTGAACAACGAAATAGAACAAGTTGACAACGTTTCGGAAACCAAAGTAATTGGTGGACGCTCTCGCGAAATCCGCGTAATTTTGAATCCCGAACGGATGGCTGCTGCACATGTTGATGCATTAATGATCGCGCAGCAAATTCAACTGGCCAACGGTCAGTTCCAAGCTGGTTCGTTTTCGAAGAACGATACAGAATACTTGGTTGAAGCAGGTGATTTCCTCAAGTCTTCTGAAGATGTGGAAAACCTTGTGGTTGGCATCAACAGCGGAAACCCGGTTTACCTGAAGCAAGTCGCTGATATCATTGACGGACCTCAGGAACCAATCCAGTATGTTCAATTCGGCTATGCTGAAATGGATTCAGATAAAGCCCAATATCCGGGCGAGTATCCAGCTGTTACCATTTCGGTTGCTAAACGTCGTGGTGCTGATGCCATGCACGTTTCGGACAAGATTCTTGAAAAACTTGAAATTCTGAAAAAAGACCTCATCCCTGAAGACGTACACGTAACCGTAACCAGGAACTACGGCGAAACCGCTTCGCACAAAGTATCGGAATTGCTGATGCACCTGTCGGTCGCTATCCTTTCGGTAACCTTATTGGTGATGCTCGCGATGGGATGGCGTGGAGGTTTAGTGGTATTCATATCGGTACCAATTACCTTCGCTCTGACCATGTTCAGCTATTATTTCCTCGACTACACATTGAACCGAATCTCGCTCTTTGCGCTGGTATTCGTAACTGGTATCGTGGTCGACGACTCCATCATCATTGCTGAGAACATGCACAGGCACTTCAAGATGAAGAAGCTGCCCTTAATACAGGCGGCCATCCGCTCCATCGACGAGGTTGGTAACCCAACTATTCTGGCAACCTTCACTGTAATTGCTGCTGTATTACCAATGGTATTTGTGAGTGGTTTGATGGGACCTTACATGAGCCCGATGCCCATTGGAGCATCAATTGCAATGATCTTCTCATTGCTTGTAGCACTGACCATCACTCCATACCTGGCCTATCGCCTTCTTCGCCACGACGACAAAGGTGAAGAGAAAGAGTTCCGGATGGAAGACTCGGTGATCTACAAACTGTATAAGAAAACCATCAATCCAATGCTGGAATCGGGATGGAAACGGTGGACATTCATCGGTGGTGTAACAATCCTGTTGTTTGGATCCATGACTTTGGTTTACTTCAAACTGGTAGCTGTGAAAATGCTTCCGTTTGACAACAAAAATGAATTCCAGGTAGTAATTGACATGCCGGAAGGAACGACATTGGAACGCACTGCAGCTGTTACAAAGGAGCTTTCAGCCTACATTGCTCAACAAGGAAACGTACTGAACTACCAAAGTTATGTGGGTACAGCTTCGCCAATGAACTTCAACGGATTGGTGCGCCATTACGACCTTCGCCAAGGTTCGAACGTAGCCGATATTCAAGTCAACCTGACACACAAAGGTGACCGCAAATTGCAAAGTCACGACATTGCCAAGGCTATGCGCCCGGGCTTGCAAGAGATCGGTAAGAAATACAATGCCAATGTAAAAGTTGTGGAAGTTCCTCCTGGCCCACCAGTGCTTTCTACTTTGGTTGCCGAGATTTACGGACCTGATGAAAACGTTCAAATGGACATTGCCAAACAAGTGAAAATGCTGTTTACTGAAACAGCCGATGTCGTGGATATCGACTGGTATCCTGAAGCCGATCAGGTTGAATACAAATTCAATGTACTGAAGGAAAAAGCGGCCCTTTACGGACTTTCAACTCAGCAAATCACTCAAACGCTGGCAATGACCCTGGGTGGACAGGTAGTTTCTCAACTGTATCAGGAAAATGAATACAAACAAATTGGTATCAAACTAAGACTGGACGAGAAGAGCCGCTCGGACGTAGCCGATTTGAAGAATATCGACATCATGAGCCCCGCTACCGGCCAGCTGGTATCACTAGGTGATGTCGTTGAAGTGGACAAAGGAATTCAGGACAAAAGCATCTACCGGAAAAACCAACGTCGCGTAGTATATGTAACTGCCGATGTAGCGGGTAGTCTGGAAAGCCCGGTATATGGTATCCTCAGCATCTCAGATAAGTTGAAAGACATTAAAGTTCCTGAAGACTATCATCTGAATGAAGAATTTACCCAACAACCATTCATCGACAACGACTATACGCTGAAATGGGATGGAGAATGGCAGATCACTTACGAAGTATTCCGCGACCTCGGAACTGCATTTGCAGTAGTATTACTCGTGATTTACCTGCTTATCATCGGATGGTTCCAGGATTTCAAAGTGCCAATCGTTATGATGATCGCTATTCCGCTATCACTTGTTGGGATCCTCATTGGTCACTGGATTATGGGTGCTTTTTTTACTGCAACATCAATGATTGGTTTGATCGCTCTCGCGGGGATTATGGTCCGAAACTCCATTTTGCTCATCGACTTCATCAACCTGAGGCTTGCTGATGGCATTCCGTTGAAAGAAGCGATTATCGAAGCAGGAGCTGTACGTACCACTCCAATTTTGCTGACAGCAGGAGCTGTTGCAATCGGTGCTGTGATAATTCTGTTCGACCCGATTTTCCAGGGATTGGCAATTTCATTAATTGGAGGAACCATCGCGTCAACCTTCCTGACACTGATTATTGTGCCATTGATTTATTTCATGACAGAAAAAAAGAAATACGCGACTAACGAACATAAACCTGAAAAGCTATGATGAAGTTTGTCATTATTCAATGCGTAAAAGCTTACCAGGATGAGCTTAAACGCATCTTCAAATCGATCCATATCAGCGCATACAGCGAGATGGATGTAGAGGGATTCATGCAGAATGCTGACGGCACCTCCGAATATTCAAACTGGTTTGGAGCGACAAAAAACCCTTACATGTACATGGTCTCTTTCAGCTTCGTAGCGGCCGACAAAGCCGACGAACTGCTAAAACGTGTAGATGAGTTTAACAACACCATACAAGGAATGAGCCCCATGAATGCCTACGTCGTTGGTGTCGAGAAATCAGTTTAAACAAAATGAACAATAAACATTAAAAAGAAAAAGATATGTTAGAAAGAATTATTCGTGCTGTTGCCGGGACTTTTGTCCTGATCAGTATCTTGTTAGCGGTTTATGTGAATATTAACTGGTTGTTTTTCACAGGATTTGTGGGGTTAAACCTGTTACAATCATCCATCACTAAATTTTGCCCGTTGGAATTTATTTTGAAGAAGGCAGGGGTGAAATAACATCACTGTTTTTTTATTCTCAAAAGCAGAACTCAACCACGGGTTCTGCTTTTTGTATTTTAGCTTATCGTGAAAGATCTAAAGCAAAACAGAAAATGAGGAGAATATCACTTCATTCTCTGTTTTACTCCAAATTTTTAACTCTGGTTAGTGTGCTTCCAGCCAATTTTGAGCGGCATTCATCTCCACTTCGAGCGGAAGCCCAACTTCAACGGCATTTTCCATCTGCTCTTTCACAATTTGCTTCACCTGCTCCAGCTCGCTCTTGGGTACATCGAAGTTCAATTCATCGTGTACCTGCAGCAACATTTGAGCTTCAAGCTTTTGCTTTTTCAGCTCCTTCCAAATATTGATCATCGCAATCTTAATGATGTCGGCGGCAGAGCCTTGTATCGGCGCGTTGATCGCATTTCGCTCGGCAACACCACGCACAACAGCATTGGCCGAGTTGATGTCGTTCAAATAACGGCGACGCCCTTTAATGGTTTCCACATAGCCTTTTTCGCGCGCTACGGCAATGCACTCGTCCATGTATTCCTTCACCCTCGAAAAGTTCTCAAAATAGCCGTCAATTAGCTCTTTGGCTTCCGAACGGGAGATATTCAAACGCTCCGACAAGCCAAAAGCTGAGATACCATAGATAATACCAAAGTTGGCGGTTTTAGCCTTACGTCGCATATCCGAAGTCACTTTTTCCAGTGCAACCTTATAAATCTTGCCAGCGGTAGTCGCGTGGATATCCTGCTTGTTGCGGAAAGCTTCAATCATGTGTTCGTCTTTACTCAACGCAGCCATAATGCGCAGCTCAATTTGCGAATAGTCGGCCGAGAGGAACAGGTGCTCCTCGTCTGAGGCAGTAAAAGCACGACGAATCTCACGACCGTTTTCATCGCGAATCGGAATATTTTGCAGGTTCGGATTCGTAGAACTCAAGCGACCTGTAGCCGCAATCGTCTGATTAAAGGTGGTATGAATTTTTCCGGTTTTTGCATCAACCAACTGTGGCAGAGCCTCAACATAGGTTGAAAGCAGCTTTTTCAATCCTCGGAACTCTAAAATCTTCGATACAATCGGGTGCTTGTCAACCAGCTTTATCAACACCTCTTCCGAAGTCGAATATTGCTTGGTTTTCGTTTTCTTGGCATTCGAATCGATCTTCAGCTTTTCGAACAAAATTGGGCCTAACTGTTTGGGCGAAGATAAATTGAAATTCTCCCCTGCCAATTCTATAATCTCGGCTTCTAAATCAATAATCTGCTTACGAAGAATTTCCGCGTATTCATCCAGTGCTTTTGTATTCAAAGTAACGCCTGCCATTTCCATATCGGCAAGCACCTGAATTAAAGGCATTTCTATTTCTTCGAAAACCGAACGAACACCCGTCTCATCCAACTTGCTGTCAATCGCCATTTTCAAACGAAGGGTCAAGTCAGCATCCTCGCAGGCATAATCACGCAATTGCTCCACCGGCACATCGAGCATCGTTTTTTGGTTCTTACCTTTCTTCCCAATCAGTTCTTCCGTCTCAACTTTCCGGTAGTTCAGGTAAGTTTCACACAAATAATCGAGGTTGTGACGTAATTCAGGCTGAATCAGATAGTGAGCAATCATCGTATCATACAACGGCCCTTTCACCTCCATGCCGTATTGTTTCAACATCGAAATATCGTATTTGATGTTTTGCCCGATTTTGCAAATATTCTCATCTTCAAAAATCAAACGAAACTCTTCCAGAACCTTCAGCGCTTCGTCACGCTTCTTGGGTAAGGTAACGCAAAAAGCCTCCCCCTTTCGGAACGCAAACGACAAGCAAACCAATTCAGCATTATTCGTATCCAGACCTGTTGTCTCCGTATCGAAACAGAACTCTTCCTGTACTGAAAGCTCCGCTTTTAAGCTGGCGCGCTGCATTGCGTTTTCTACCAAATAGTATTCGTGGGGAGTGTCGTTAATCGTTGCAAAGGTGGTTTCCGCAGCCGCTTCCTGAGCAGCTGGAACCTCAGGCGCGCCAAACAAAGTTCCCTGTGCAAAAGCAGGCTCAACAGCCTTTACCGGCTCCATCTTCTGTGCCATCGAGCGGAATTCCAACTCCTTAAAAATCTCCTTCAGCTTAGCCCAATCCGGATCATCCATCGTCAGGCTAGCTTCATCGAACTCAACCGACACATCCTGAATAATCACAACCAACTTGCGCGACAATCGTACCTGTTCCTCATGGGTCTGTAAATTCTCCTTTTGCTTACCCTTCAGATCGCCGATATGAGCATAGAGGTTATCAATCGACCCATATTGACCAATCAGCTTCATCGCCGTTTTCGGCCCAATACCTGGACACCCCGGGATGTTATCAGCTGTATCTCCCATCAGCCCAAGAATATCGATCACCTGCTCCGGGCGTTCAACTTCAAAATTCTGTTTCACTTCATCGACACCCCAAACTTCAACGTCGTTACCGCCGCGACCGGGCTTGTACATAAAAATATTGTCAGAAACCAATTGAGCGTAGTCCTTGTCAGGCGTCATCATATAGGTTGTGTAGCCTTCCTGCTCTGCCTTCTTGGCCAATGTGCCAATCACATCGTCAGCTTCAAAACCGGCTTTTTCAATAATCGGGATATTATACGCCTCTATGATTTTGCGAACCCATGGAATTGCCTTCCGCAAATCCTCGGGCATTTCTTCACGCTGTGCTTTATAAGGCTCGTACATCTCGTGACGAAAAGTAGGCGCATGCACATCAAACACCACTGCAACGTGAGTTGGCTTTTCTTTGCTAAGCAGCATTTCCAGGGTATTGGTAAATCCCAGCATGGCCGACGTATTCAGGCCTTTCGAATTGAATCTCGGATTACGGATAAAAGCAAAATACGAGCGGTAAATTAATGCGTAAGCATCCAGCAGGAATAAACGTTTATCTTGATTCGCAATGTCTGACATAGTTGATATTTTTTATTAATCTGATTTCCGATTCAGTAACATCGAAACTTAACTGAAGTTTACAAACCAGATCTGTCGAATGAATAATGACCGAAAATTAGGAACTTCCCGCCAATAAATAAAAAAAGCCGTCAAAATTGACGGCTTTCATATCGGTAGTAATTTCTGAAGTTATTCGCCACAGGTACAACGTTGCAGACAATTAACAATCTGACTCAGAATATCGTGCTTCAGGTAGTAATAGGTATTTTTACCTTCACGACGAGAACAAAGCACACCTTTATCCTTCAAAATTCCCAAATGGTGAGAAGTTGTTGATTGCTCAATTCCCAACAATTCGTGAATTTCAGTGACTGTCAATTTTTTACCTGCTTCCAGATGTTTCAAAATAGCAATACGCATTGGGTGGGCCATTGCTTTCAACATATTTGCAGCCATATCCAAACGATCTGCATCCAATTCTTGAATTTTCATTTCCATATTATTTCAATCCAATGTCCGACATACTCCCTTAGAAGAATGCAAATATATAAATATATTATTTCTTCTAAAAGAGATAGTTAGCTTAAATAGCTCTTTTATATCGATTTTTTTAAATATTTACGAAAACTGCCTGTTCGGAAGCCTAAAAATACTTGTTTTTTATGTATACCGACGAAAACACACAGAAGAAAAGCCCAGAAAATCAAAAAACCGTATAATTTGTTATTTTTGACCGAAGGAAAAACGAGGCACATGGGATCATTGGATATCATAAAAAAACCGATCACACAAGAACTGGATGAATTTGAGGAATACTTTAAATCGACGATAAAAAGCGATATTCCTCTATTAGCACTAATGATCCAATACATTCTGCGCAAAAAAGGAAAGCAAATGCGCCCGATGTTCGTTTTTTTAGCAGCTAAAATGAACGGAAGTTTCAATGAAACCACACACATGGCTGCCTCGTCAATCGAACTTCTTCACACAGCCACCCTGGTTCACGACGATGTTGTTGATGAATCGTACGAACGCAGGGGAAGTTTCTCAATCAATGCTTTATGGAAAAACAAACTGGCCGTGTTGGTTGGCGATTTCATTTTGGCGAAAGGGCTATTACTGAATATTGACAATGACAACTACCGTTTTCTGAAGCTAATTAGCCGCTCAGTAAAAGATATGAGTGAAGGTGAGATTTTGCAGATGAGAAAGAGCCGCAAACTCGATATCGATTACGAAACATACTTCGAAATTATTGAGAAGAAAACAGCTTCGCTGATTGCAACCAGCCTCGCTATAGGAGCTGCGTCGGTCACAGAGAATCAGGATATTGTAGAGCGCATGTTCGACATTGGTATTGATGTTGGTATTGCTTTTCAGATTAAGGATGACATTTTCGACTACCAGGCGAAAGGCCTGCTTGGAAAACCAACAGGGAATGATATCAAAGAAAAGAAAATCACCATGCCGCTGCTCTATGTGCTGAGTAATTCGGATGAAAAAGAGCGCCGCCGCATTCTGAACGAAGTGAAGAAAAAGCATAAAAACACAGCAAAAGTTCAGGAGTTGGTAAAGCTAGTTGTCGATCGTGGCGGACTTGATTATGCAAGCGAACAGATGAACGTTTACAGGGATCGGGCAATAGAAAAAATTATGCAGTTCCCGGAAACCGATGCCAGAACCTCATTGATTGAACTGGTAAATTATGTGACTACCCGTAACAAATAAGGCACCACACAAAAATTGTGCGATGCCCTCATTGTTCAAATCAAAAACAAAAATCAGCTATTTATAGAAGTTTAACCCCTAATCCGGGTTGATCAATCAATTTTACCTTGCCGTTATTTACCAGAACTCCGCTAAACGGATCGTTGGCAATTAATAGGTTCCCATCCAAATCTGCCCAATCTACTTTAGGCGAAAGTTGTGCGGCTGCTGATACGGCGCAGGAAGTCTCGGTCATACAACCGATCATCACATTCATGTCCAAAGCGCGAGCCAAAGTCATCATCTGATGAGCTTCACGCATTCCCGTACATTTCATCAGCTTGATATTGATGCCGGAATACACTCCATGAATCTTACGAATATCCGATAAGCGTTGCACGCCTTCATCAGCAATAACAGGCAACGGACTGTGTTGGGTTAACCAGGCAATGTCGTCGAGTTGTGCTTTTGGCATGGGCTGTTCAACAAACACAACCCCCAACTCTTTCAGCCAATAAACCATATCCAAGGCCTTCTGCTTATTATCCCATCCCTGATTTACATCCACCGTCAAAACAACATCTGTCATCTTCCTGATAGCCTCAATCATCTCCACATCATTATCACGTCCCAGCTTGATTTTCAATATTTTGAAGCCATCAGCTTCTGCAACCTTCTTCCGAACAATCTCTTCAGTATCTATACCGATAGTATAAGACGTAAACGGAGCATCATCAGCATTAAAACCCCAGATTTTATACCAGGGCTTCTGCATAATTTTGCCCAGCAAATCGTGCATAGCAATATCAATCGCCGCTTTCGCCGCACAATTTCCTTCGGCTACGTCATCAACATATTCCAGAATCTCGTCCAAGCGAAACGGATCTGCGAACTGTGATAAATTGAGTGAATTGAAAAATCGCGTTGCCGAATCGATACTCTCCCCCAAATAAGGCGGCATCGAGGCTTCTCCGTATCCCACAATTCCGTCAAATTCGATTTCAGTAAGCATTGCCGGCGTAGCTGTGCGCGAACTCTTTGCCAAATTGAAAGCATGCTTCAGTTGAAGCTCATAGGGTCTGAAACGAAGCTGCAAACCCTTTTTTATTTGAATTTCATTATTCATTAAAAGCGAAAAATTCAGGGTCAATTATACCAGGGATGATTTTTAATTGGAGTGATTTGCTCTGTATCCAGCGAATTAAGTATACGGCACGCAGCAACCAATTGCGAACGCCTTCCCGGATCGAAATCAGCATCTTTAGAATTGAAGCTGTTTATCTTCACCCTGCCCGATGAATGAATAAAATGATCATCGCCGATGTACAGTCCGACGTGTGTAATATGATCCTCACTACGACCGAAAAACAGCAAATCTCCAGGCTCAAAATTCAGGCTATCGATAGGCAAAGATTTGCCATACCGAGCTTGTTGCGATGCATCGCGCGCCAACAAAACCCCCTGCGAAAAATAGGCCGTTTTGGTAAAGCCCGAGCAATCGATTCCTTTTGTTGATGTTCCGCCCCACAGATAAGGACTTCCTAATAACTTTTTAGCCGTTTTTATGACGTATTCGGCCGTAGGCGGCATACGCTCCCATTCGTCAAACCTGGTGCATTCATCGGCTTTCACATAGCCTTCACGTTTATCCGGAAGTTGAATATGCAAAAAACCTTTAGCCGCATCACTAACCTCGACAATACTTCCTAAAACCAGATCCGCAACAACATCTGCTTCGCCTTGTGGCTTATCAAACGCCCAACCGCTCATTTGTGTATAGACATATCGGTCGGCTTGTTTCCATGCATCTATTTCTGCGTCAATCATCAGTGCCAATCCGGCTTCCTCCGCCCACCCGATGTACAAATCAGGCGTTTGAATGCGATACCAGTTTCCTTTTCTATCCAAAACTTTTACAGGCGTACCGAGAATAACCTGTGAAACCATTTCCAAGGAATAAGAAGCTCCTTGCCTTAGCGGCATTACCGAAATCGTTACCAAGCCCCATTGCTGATTGCCAACAACATCATCAGGCAAAACGCGCACCGAATCCACGAGTTCGATTCCGATGGAAACCAAACTATCTTTTAACGCACGATAAGCTTCAGGCAAGTTTGTCTCCCCTTTCAAGATCAGCTGCCCAGAAGAGCCATCTGCCTCAACACTAAAAACGGCTGTTCTTTGGTCCGGTGCAAACTTTGTTTCAAATGATTCAATTAAAGACGATCCGGTCTCAATCTGAGACAACAGTTTATCTGTACATGAGTAGTGAAAAAGCAACAATAACGAATAGCAAAATACGACTGCCCTATTTCTTATTTTCCGGAAGTTCATCATATAAAATTTGTAAAATATTGGTTCGAACATTTAAGTTACCTAATAAATTGTTTTCACGAGTAGGGTAAACGCGATTACTCAGGAAAATATAAATGAGATTGTATTTGGGATCAGCCCAGACAAAAGTGCCTGTAAAACCAGAGTGACCGAAACTCTCGGGACTAGCCCCGGGACACGGATAGCTATGCTCTGGATCAACATTTTTATTGTCGACAAGGGG